>JAFWCK010000073.1 GCA_017536965.1 Lachnospiraceae bacterium
ATTTTAAGAAATTTCAGGGATGGTCTATACTGTTCAGTTATCATGGTGCCTCTTGCCACAGGGGTTTTCCCAGGGCATTCTGTTGCTGTTTTTTGTGGGACAGCTTGGATATAATACCACCCGCTTTCCCTATTGTCAATAACATTTTTTTAAGTTTTTTTTAAATCTTAAACGAATTATTTTGCATGCTGAAAACTTGTGTTTTCTGCGTTTTTATGCCACTATATCTTGTGGTGTGAAGCGCTTAAAGCTTCTGCCCGTATGACAAAAACGGAGGATCCGTATGACAAAAAAAACAGATTATTTTAATATCGATGACTTCCATGCTGCTCTGGACCAGAAGAATGCAGATGAACTTTGCCAGATGCTGCGCGGCGGTGCATTATATTATATAGAAGAATCAGATTCCATTTCCGTATTAAGAAAACTACTTCTGGTCCGGGATATGAAGGTCATGAATGAAGCCAGCCGGCACATCAACTACTTTCCGACGGAAATGTTGGAAGAGATTGATCTGACTAATTTTAAATCCAGAGAATTTATAGGCCGCTTTCTATCCCGCTATATCAATAAGTTTTCTTATGACGAAAAAGATCATGCAGAAACTCTGTTTGCGAAAGCGTGCATATGCGAGAGCCTTGACACAATTCGCTTTTTAATGAAAAAGGGACTGGCCGAAAGCCAGTACCCTCTCATCATTTCATCTACGGAAAAAGTACGCCGCCTTCTTTCCGAAGTCAAGATCTCTGCCCTTTCAAATGACACTATCTCCACATTCTTCCTGGAGGCGGCTCTTACTGATTTTCCGGAAGATCGTATCTATGATCTTCTGAAATACAATTTTGATATTCTTGTTATCAATTCCGACGGCTTAAATGTTGTGGATGCCTTTCGCAAAGGAATCGAAAACTATTCTTATCCGAAAAGCAAACAAGGCACGTTGGAACGACAGCATGATGAAGGCGGTTTGAAAGTTTTAGAAAAAATCTATACTCCTATCGCTGCGTCCAAAAATCACTGATCCTCCGTTTTTGCGCGCGGTGTTGTTTTTGCCTGCTTATCCCACTCTTCACCTGTTTCCATTCCCCATGCTTCAAAGATGACATTGTAGAAGTACGGACGTGCAAAATCCTCTTTCATTGTCATATAGAAGGAATTCCGATCCTGTCCTCGTTTCGCCTGTACCTCCAAACCTTTCAGGAATTCTTCCTGACGCTGTGCAGGAACGCTTAAAATAATATCATCGTCCGGAGTTAAAGCACGCTCATACTCACCCGGATCAGGAAGTGTAATACGGTAATTCTCTTCCTTTATCGCATTGATCACCGCATAGGTGCAGGAGTCTAAAGGTGTAAAGCTGCTTTCTATCATCTTATGGATCTGTGAATCAATCGCCATCATAAGCACTCGCAGCTGATCATTCTTACAGTAAATCATGGTGACATCCGGCAGAAAATCCACCTGATCCAACGGTGCGATCACTGTTCCCTTAAACTCTCCGTAAGGAAGGCTTGGAAAACTGTCTACATATGCATCTGCCGATTCCATGCTGGTTCCCATGATCTTATGCATCGCACGGAAACCTTTCTTGGCAGTCTCATTATCAATCAGTCCATAAGTAATGATCGGATTCCAGCACCAGTGATCCTCCAGCTCCATGTAAATAACCTTCCTCTGACGGCGTGCAAAAGCAAAGGCCTGACACAGTGCAATATGATGGCCCATATCTTTGAGCGGACGCACAGCATCTTCCGGGATTTCTGAATCCTCCCGGATCATCTTAACTGCAACAGCCGGATACCGCAGCCCGACCACTTTTTCCATCAGTTCCTGAATCTTCTTGTTCTGTTCTAACATGTTGTATCCCCCTTTAGTTTTATGTCTTTTGTTACATCTGCTTTCTTACAGTTTTATACTCGTCTCCGTCCCGCCAGAACGGGCATTCCTGATGCTGCATCATCCGGGCGTAGTCATCCTCGTCCATATCGACGCTGCAGTAATAATCATCGTATTCTTCGTCGTATTCATAAAAAAGACAGGTGTCGCAGTTCATCGTTTATCCTATAAATTTCTGAATATATTTAACCAGTTCTTTCGCCATACGGTTATGGGTTTTTTGAGATGGATGTCCCCCGCCGCCATGACCTTCGAACATAACGTTGATTGGCACAAACTCAAAGGCACGGATCTTTTCATCGCCTGTTTCTGCGCGGAACTCATCCACTGCTTCTTTGATAAGAAAGTAGAGATAATAATCCATGGAGCCCAGACCAAAGAGGATCCAGGTATCCGGTCCGTTCAGATTTCTTACCATCTTGATAAAACGTCTGCAGCCTTCATAAAACCACTTCTCATTTTCTTCAATCGTATCAAACTCTTTATAAAACCGGATGGCATTTCCATCATTAGTTCCCAGGTTAATGACAACAATATCCTGCGGGTTCGCTTTAAAATCCCAAAGAGCAGGCTTTTCCTCGCGGCGGCTGTCATAAGGCTCATCCGTATATTGATAAATCTCATCCATGGCATGCTGATCGAACATCGGATACTTTGGACGTGTTACGCAGATGCCTGATTCAGAAATAATGCTGAATTCATAACCAAGTTCCCGTGCCGCCATTGCTCCGTAGGAGGTCCACCCGTTTTCTTCCATTGTCTTAAATACCATGGAGTTATCCGGCGCTTCATTACCAAAGCCGCAGGAAATGGAATCGCCAACGATCTCGATCTTTTTTAGATTCTTTTCTTCCGGCCTGAAAAACTCTCCATCCGTCTCGACTTCTAAAACGCCCAGCTTACCCTTGGAGTTTTCTGACAATTTGACAAAACGGATCTCCTGGCGTTTCTTTTCTGCGCATTCCCAAAGGGTGACCCATTCCGCCTCTTCGTTGCGGCATTCCGTTCGACCGACTAATTCACCATCCACCACGGCGCCAATGCAAGGCCAGTCAGGTGGTGCTGGAGGGAAGTTCGGCATTTCCGGCATCAGGTCATACATTGCCACCACTTTTACTTTCAGATAGGATCCTTCTACACCCACAGTGAAACCGGAGCATGTCCAGTTGCAGAACAACGCTTCTTTCTTATCATCATAGATCGTGCGCCCATGTATCTGAAGCATAGGCATCAGTTCCAGAATCTTCATTGCTTACAACACCCCCTTTTTGTTATTATACATTATAATCAGTAAACAGGATAAAAGGAATCATAGAATGACAGATATTCATGCAGAATGGCAGCGAGCAAGATATCAGCTCGTAGAAGAAATAAAAAAGCTGGGCTTTCCGGAGGAACTTGGTGATGCGGCCGCCAGGAATCTTGGGAGTCCAAAGGCTATGTACCGAATGATCAGTTATCTGCAAAATGTGAGGCCAAAAAAAGCGGAGCTTATTGTGGATGAAATGCTGGCGATCTGCAGCGAAATTGAAGAATGGAAAAAGAAAAAAGAAAGCCAGGCTGCAAACGCTAAATATAATGAATACCTCAATTCGTAGTTAGGAGGAAAAGCAATGATTGATAGAATGCGGATCCCGTTTTTAAGCATGACAGATATGTTCCGGGAAATCAGTGAACAGCTGGGTGGGAAAATAATCGATCACGAAGGGCGCTATATTACATATGCCTCTCCAAGTTTTCTTTATGCCCGTAATTTTATTCTGGACGCAAAGGAAAGTGAAATCGATCCTATCCTGAAAGAAATACACGATAATCTTTCCAAAGGGCTTCCGGGCGGAGTCAGCTTTATCAAAGAGCTTGCCCCGGAAAACATTGAAGAACTATTTGCACAGAACGACTTTGTTCCATTCATCAGTCAGACCGGAATGATTTTTGATCTGGCAAATGGATTCTCAGACGAGATCGATCCGAGTATCGCGTACATGACTGACGACCAAATGGGTAAATGGAGCATTGCTGTTTCAGAAGGCTTTCCAAAACCGATGGAAGATGCTCCGTTTATCGCATTAAAAAAGTGTGATAATGTCCTCACTTACGGATATATGGATGGCGACGAAATTGGTTCTACCGGTATGCTGTTAATGCACCCGGAGTATTCCGGCATTCACGAAATTTCTACCGTGCCTCCTTATCGCAACAAAGGACAGGCGACAGCAATCATTATACGCATGCTGCAGGATCTGAAACAGCGAGGATTTTCTTCCGTTTCTCTTCAGGCCTCAGACGCGGGACGCGATTATGTGTATGCCCCGCTTGGTTTCGAGTCAGTGTGCACAATTCCAACCTTTATTCCTGCATAACAAAAAACCTTTTTTTCATACTAGAAAAAGCCTGCATCAAGCAGGCCTTTTCTATAAAAGGAAAAAGTATGAAAAGTGAAAGGTTTATTATTGTGCAGCTACTTTGGGTGCGGCACCACTGACTTTCTTTGCCGCATTGATTGCTGCTCTTGTCTGCAATGTATCTAAAGTTACGGCTGCCAGAAGGACTACACCAAGAGCCACATACTGCCAGTATTGGTTAATATTCAGGAAGTTCATTCCCTGGTTCAGTACTGCAATGATGAGAACACCGACAACCATATTGCTCATCTTTCCGCCGCCGCCGCCCATCTTGACACCGCCTAACATAGCTCCTGCCATGACAGTAAATTCTGCGCCGATACCCATTGAGTTTGCGGCAGAACCAATTTTACCGATGTTGACGATCTGTGCGATTCCAAAGAAGAGACCTGCGAGGGCAAAAACTGCAATTCGCATTTTCGCAACTGAAACGCCCGAAAGAGCAACTGCATCCGGATTGGAACCTAATGCATATACATTTCGTCCGAAATGGGTCTTATTCAGGATCAGCGATCCGATAACGACCATAACGATCATTACAATAACGCCGGATTTCAGATAACTGTTTCCAAAAAACGGGATATTCGCTCCACCAAAAAACTTAAACATGCTGGAAAGACCTTTGTATGTGTGTGAAACGCCGCCGGAAAGCAGATATGTAGCACCATTTAATATGTACTGCGTTGCAAGTGTTATGACAAACGGGAACACCTGCAGCCATGCGTACATAACACCGTTAAAGCCAGAAAGAACAACTGCCAGCGCGATTCCGACTAATGCGGTCAGGATAAACAATGTGCTTCCTCCGCCGGAATCGCCCCCATCAACAAGGGCCATTACAATACCTACTGTAGATAACAGATATCCGGTAGATAAATCCATGGCTCCGCCCAGCATAATAAAGGTGATGCCAATACCTGTAATAACTAGGTACGCATTTTGTCCCAGGATATTCATGAGATTAGCCATGCTCAAAAACTGCCGTCCCGTTACGATCGGGCAGATAACGCCGAAGGCGATCAGAAGCACGACGAGAACGATCAACATGATATATTCCTGAATATAATCTGATATTTTCTTCTTTTGCATTTCTCTTCTCCTTTTAGTTTTCAGCAGCACCACCGGTCGATGCCATATCCAGAATCCTCTCTTGCGAGAACTCATCTTTTGTCAGTTCTCCAGCCAGACAACGTTCCCCGAACACGACTATACGGTCTGACATTCCAAGAAGCTCTTCCATATCCGATGTCACCATGATCACACACTTGCCTTCTTCACACATCTGATTCATCAGCTCGTATATTTCATACTTGGCTCCGACGTCGATGCCTCTGGTCGGTTCATCAAAGATGATGATATCTGCTTTTGTAGCCAGGGCCTTTCCGACAACAACCTTCTGCTGATTTCCGCCGGAAAGGGTCATGACTTTTGTCCGTTCAAGCGAAGGTGCTTTGATGCGCATGGCATCTCCATAAAAACTCGCAATTTCCTTTTCCTTCTTTTTATTGACAAAGCCGCCTTTCGAAATATCTCCAAGAACGTTATAAACAAGATTCCAGGAAATTGTTTCCATCAAAAAGCATCCTTCCCGTTTCCGGTCCTCTGGTATCAGGCAAATTCCGTATTTATGCAGAGCGTCCTTTGGTGAGCGGATATTGACTTCCTTCCCATTTACGAGAACGCTTCCCCACTGTTTCTTTTCTGCGCCGTATACGACCTTCATGATTTCGGTTCGTCCTGCGCCGACAAGTCCGGCAATCCCTAATACTTCCCCTTTGTGTGCTTTAAAAGAAATGTTCTTTACTTTATTTCCTGTGAGGTTTTTCAGTTCCAGCGCAGTCTCACCGATCTGCGCGTGCCGCGGCGGGAACGTTGCTGTCATTTCCCGGCCGACCATATATTTGATCAACTCCGCACGATTTGTTTCTTTCGTCATTACCGTCGTAATATATACACCATCTCGGAGGATTGAAACTCTGTCTGAAAGCTCAAAGATCTCATCCAGACGATGTGAAATAAAGATGATGGCAACTCCTTCGCTGCGAAGCTTATTTACGATTTTGAATAAGATTTCTACCTCTGCGATAGAAAGTGGTGCAGTCGGCTCATCCAGAATGAGCACTCTGCATTTTTTAGAAACTGCTTTGGCAATTTCCACGATCTGCATATGTCCCGGTGTCAGATCCCTTACAAGTGTTCTTGGATTGATATCCACACCGAAATCATCAAAGATCTCCTTCGCGATCTTGTTCATCTGTTTCTGATTAACAAATTTTCCGAGTTTTTCTCCGTAACAGATGTTTTCTGCTGCGCTCAATACATCGATCAGATTGAATTCCTGATAAATACATTCAATACCATGTTTTCTGGAAAGTGCAGGTGTCATGGCTGAATATGTTTCTCCATCGATCGTGATCGTTCCGCCGTCAGGCGCATGTGCTCCGGTGATCGTCTTAATAAAAGTCGACTTTCCAGCTCCGTTTTCCCCAATCAAAGCATGGACTTCACCCGGATAAAAATCGATTGATACATTATCTAATGCCACAACACCCGGGAATATCTTTCTGATCCCCTTAAGAGATAATGCCGGTTTTTTCTCCTCTGCCATAATCTGCAAACCCTTTCCTAACTGCCTGTTTCTGTGTCCGGTTTTTCCGGAGGCGGCTAAAAGCACGCCCCCGGAAATGATCATTGATTAATATAAGAAGTTCGGTACTTCGTACTTTTCACATGGATTGGCTTCGCCCTGCTGCCAAAGTTTTTCCAATCCGTATACGTTTGTAGCTGAGATATCATCAAAGTAAGCCTCGCCATAGTTCCACTTATAGGAACCTTCGCCACATACACCCAGAAGGATCTTTGCCAGTTTCTCGCCTGTCGGTGAGTAAGCATGTGCACCAGACGGATCATATTTCTGCTGTTCTTCTTCTGTTGCAGTTGCGCCGTAGCTGGAGTAACCCTTAATTGCATTTGCAGAATGATCTGCTGCAACCTCAGCATACATAGCCTGGAATGTCGGGTCCTCTGAATAGCATGGGAATACTGCGAAGTCAGCAAGGTCTAATCCCTTCTGTGCTGCAAAGTCAGCGATTGCAGATGCTGCGCCGATTGCTTCATCCGGCTCATAAGCGATAAAGATACGGCAGTCCGGATGTGCTGCAAGAACAGCCTGTGCATTGTTGTATGCATCCTGCTGTGCAGAGTTGCCATATGCCTGTGTTGTGGAAACGCATTCTAATACGTCTGATTCAGCAAGTGTGCCAACGATAGCGTTAGAACGATAAATACCATCTGTGATATCCAGATAATAATCGACTGCGACTTCATATTTTCCGTTTGCGTTCTTCGGAATATTACCGCCTTCTGCTACTCTCTTTTCTGCCCAGTCTTCAGCTGCTTCCACAGCAAACATACCTGTGATCGAGTATTTTGTTGCAATGTATCCAGCGATTTCGTAATCCGGAGCCGCACCTAAAAAGTCAACTGCGATACCTGCTTTTCTTGCCTGCTCACAGACATCCTCCAGCATCGGAGTGTCCATAGCTGCGATCATAAGTGCTCCAACGTTTCCTGCTGCAATTGCATCTTCAACAAAAGTTACCTGGTTAGCCGGATTTCCTTCTGCATCCTTAGGCACATATTTCCAGCCTTCCTGTTCCATGACCCATCCCATGGAATCAGCATGCATCATCAGTCCAGGGACGCCAGTTGTAGGCAGGATTGCCCAAACTTCCTTCTGTCCGTTCCATGTGAATGCGCTGTCTGCTGCAGGTGCTGCAGAAGAACCTGATCCTGCAGGTGCCGGAGTATCTCCACCGGATTTTCCGCAGGCTGCAAGTGCAAATACCATTGCTGCTGCCAATGCGATTGCCAAAATTTTCTTGATTTTCATATTTCCCTCCTGTTCATTCTCTGATAAATGATGTTTCAATCATTTTTGATAACTTTTTTATTCCGGCTTCTGAATCAATTCGATCAAAACGCCGTTGCAATCATGGATAAACATGACTCTGTCATCACCCATGTTGACTTCATGAACAATTTCTACGCCTTCTTTTTGGAATCTTTCCTTGATATCGTCAAAGCTGTCGATCGCAAAACAAACATGCTTTGTTCCTACCGTTTGCAGATCCGTATTTGGCAGAAGCCTGTCTTCCGGAATCTTTTTAGGCTCATCATATTCGAAAAGCTCGATCTGATACCCGTTCCATTCAATGAAAGCAAGCTTTGCCTTCAGCGGCGGAGCGTAGAAAGGTCCTTCCACCAGTTCAAACCCCAGTTCTTTTCTGTACCATTCAATCGATTCCTCGATGTTGTAAGTACTGATACCGGTGTGTAAAACCTTTGTCAGTTTTCCTCCCATTTTTTCTCCTTTCCGGCAGAGAGCTGCCTCATTTTTTATTGTTGATTATCAATCCAGTCCGGCTTCTTTGATCAGGCCGTCTGCAACAAACTGTCCCAGAATCTGATACCCATCCTCGCTCAAATGCATTCCATCTTTTTGAAACAGCTCTTCTTCTACTGAACCAGACTCGATCAAATGATTGAAATAGGTTTCCGCGTCCAGAAGAAGGATCTTTTTTTCTTTAGCGACCTTGGCTATATTAAGATTTGCCAGTCGAATGGATTGTGTATCTTCCGCAAAGGAGGCAGATGGATAATTGACCAGAAACACCAGGCTTCCCTGATTGGCGGCCCCGTCAACATTAGCCTCCAGGATCCCTTCTGCATCTTCTCCGCTCTGATAGTTTTCTAACGTCAAACGGATGATCACGATATCTCCTTTTACATCCATTCTTTTATAGGAAGTATTTTGAGAGATTCCGTTCTCCTCATAGTCCCGAAGCTGAATATCTGCCTGAGTCCTCTCCTCCAGAGCTTTTTCCAATGCTTTGGCATATGTATTCTCTCCAGTGTTGTAATCTCCGAGGAGATTGACAATCACCTTATCCGTTCCTCCAAGAACGTTGCCGATGCTTTCCGCCTTATTGGTTCCAATTCCGGTCACTGCCAGAATGATGATCAGCACCAGCACCACAATGACTACACCTACGAGAACAAAGGACCTCTGCCTGGCAAATTTCTTTTTTGTCTCTTCGTCCAGTTGATTGTACAGATGCTTATACTCATCATTCGGGCGTTTTTTATAATCGGTTTTGAAATCGTTATTTTTAAAGAAATTACCCATCTCGTTTTTATTACCAGCTGATCAGTCCGCCCGTAATATCAGAACTTGGCTTCGGGAAAACATATTCATCATATGCCTGCGGGATCTGTTCATAGGTAAAAGTATGGCTGATTAGCGGGGTGATGTTCAGTCTTCCGTACTTGACCATATCCAGGTACACCCGAATATCATCGTCGCTCGTCCAGCTGTCTTTGTTTTTATATGCTTTCAGCGTTCTGTTCATAACCGGCGGCCAAATACCAATAATCTCAAGATCTGCTCTTTTCATCTTATAAGGTCTGGAGTTGACATAAGTACCGATCAGGCTGACACCTTTCTGCATAATCGGGTCATCGATCGGAGGAAGTGCTTCCCCGTGAACCTGAGAGATCATGATGAGACGACCTCTTTCCGCGATCAGTTCTGCTGCCTGCATCAGTGCATTCCTGTTTCCGGTCGCTTCAAAAATAACCGGGATTTCGATGCCTAATTCTGCAATCAGTTTTTCCAAACCTTCTGGATCCGTCTTGGTATTCACCACATAATCGATACCCATTTCCTTAGACGCCGCGAGCTTTTCGTCATGATGGCCTGTAATAATGACCGGGCAGGCACCTGCCAGCTTTGCCAGCTGAGCTGTGACAGAACCGACAAATCCTTCGCCCATTACGATACAAGGCTCTCCCATCATCAGACCGGATTGACGGATCGCGTACATTCCGGTCATGGAAAGATTCCAGAATGCTGCCTGTTTCATATCTATATCTTTCGGAGCTAAAGTAACGTTCAGTTCAGAAGTAATAATGTACTGTGCATGCTCTACGGTAGAAACGACTTTATCTCCCACTTTAAATTCTGTTACACCTTCGCCTATCTCAATAACTTCACCAGCCATGGCGTATCCGATATTCGTCGGCAGTGGTACGATTGCCTCGTGCAAAAGTCCACATTCAGTTCCTGGGCTCATTGCACTGTACTCTGCTTTGATCAGGACTTCTCCCGGACCCGGATGTCCCAATTCTTTTTCTGCAAGTACGACTTTTCCCGGATGTGCCTGTGCATAAACTGTTTTCATATGTGCCCCTTTCTGTTCAGAAGGCTGCCTTTAGATGTCTTCTGTTTTTTTCTGCCTGCACCTTATCACAGAAATATTTGCCAGCGTTAACACAAATAAGCTTGTGAGGACACAACTTATTTTTTGATTTTTAAACCTGAACTTGATAAAATGTTTAAGAAAGTTATTTCATTTATTGCCCGTTATCCTGCAGCTTTTTTACAGTGGAGGCCTTATGAATCAGCTTGATATATATTGCTTTACCTCTATAGCCAGAACGAAAAGCTTTTCAATCACTGCACGGGAACTCATGATCTCCCAGCAGGCAGTCAGCAATCATATAAAAACATTAGAAGAAGAGGTGGGCTATACTCTGTTTTTCCGTTATGGACAGGCTGCGGTCCTTACAAAAGCAGGAGAGATCATGTTGGATTTCTTCATTAAAAGAGACCGGCTTACTGCAGAGTTTTTCCGTGAACACAAAGTAAAAGACGAGTCAACCCCATTTTTGATCGCCTGGACCCAGTGGGCAGGATGTCCAACGATTGCACAAGAGATCCTGGAAGGTTTTCGAAAGCAGTATCCGAACGACGTTTTTCTGGTAGCAGATATGCCGGCAGAAAAAGTGCGCGAGGATTTACAGAACAAAAAGATCGATGTTCTTTTTACTTCCCGTTATTCCGCAGAGTATATGTCAATGTCCTGGGAGCATACGTTTATCTGTTCGCAGGAAATCGCACTTGTCCGAAGCAACCGCATCACCTATACCGAAGAAGAACTTGAAAAATATCCGTTTTTCACAGTTCCTGCCGGCGAGCGTAATGATCACATTACGATCCAACGTGCGAAAGATACCTGCGCAAGAATGGGATTTGTTCCCCGAAACGTCTCTATCTGCAGTGATCTTGGTTCTGCATATTTGAATGTCATAACTATGAACGGTATGTCATTTGGTACAGAACACACTGCGCTACTCCCGGACAGCAACTATGTCCTGACAAAGACCGGGGTCTATTCTGATTACATTATGTGCTGCCCATTCTATCCATCAAACCCTTCCGTCATCCGATTCAGGGATTATGTAAAAGATGCTATCCGCAAACTCCCTCATCGTTCCATTAAGGAGGCAGGTCAATGAACCAGATCCAACTAGATTGTTTTATGTCAGCTGCTTTAAACGGTTCTTTATCGACTGCGGCAAAGAGTTTATTTCTATCTACACAAGTCGTCAGCCAGCACATCCAGAAACTGGAGACTGAGCTGGGAACGCCTCTTTTTACCCGCACAAAAACCGGCGTGACTTTAACAGAATATGGACGGAGCTTCTTTAATCTTGCCAGCGAATGGTCTGTTTTATATAAAGATGCGTGCCGAAATATAGAAGAGGCTTATAGTGAAATGGCCGCTTCTTTAAACATCGGCATCTCGGAATACATCGACTACCTTGGTGAGATCAGTGGACCTCTTCTGGCTTTCTCTGATTCTCATGATAATGTCATCATCAAGGGTAACCATTACAAAAGCAGTGACCTTCTGAAAAGTATTGATCACGGAGACATAGACGTCGCCATCATTCCTGACAGTCAGATCGTATCCAGCGGCGATTATGAAATCGCTCCGTTCGCAAAGGAGGACCTGCATCTGTTTATCTCCGGTGAGATCAAGAACAAAAAGAAGCTTGTGATCGGAAACCCGGAACTGAATGCCGTCTGCACAGCCCGACCACAGTTAACGACTAGTTACGGTGTATGGACAGACGAGGAATGGAAAGAGATTTCTGCGCGCATGAGCAGTTCACAAAATTATACGCCAAATAAGGTGTATGAGCTTCCTAACTTCCGATCGGTCGTCATGTCCCTGCACTATACTCCGGCAATCGCAGTCTGTGATATGCGCTTTGGCTATAAAATAGACGAATCTATTTATCGTACACCTCTAAACACAACCACCTGGATCTGCTGCGTCTGGCACAAGCGAAATGAAAACCGCCTGATTCAGGAGTTTGCAGATCATATGGTCCATTATTATCAAAACGATCAGGACGCTTAAAGGAACAGGGCTTATACTGCCCTTTTCTTTTTATTCTAAAATATCATTTTTTATCCTGTTTTTATCATTTTTTATCATGGCTCTCTATATTTTATTGTGTCATAATCTGCCCAGAAGCAAATAGAAACCCCTTTTATTCCGGAGGAACGATATGAAAAAATTAGAGATTTACAATACCAAGGTCATTAACGATTACACAACCACCGCCATAGCTTCTACCGTAACGGCAGCCGAGATTGCCATTGACGGTGTAAAAGAAGAAGTCACGGCGAAAGAAGGGCAAGTCCTGGTCCTGATCGTGGATAATGCACAGCGCGATCTGATTCCGGGTGCTTCCTATGAGGTGGAAAACGAATATAAAATCGTCCCGGTTACGATATACCGGAAAGGCGGTCCAAGCGCAGCTCCATGGATCGGTGCAAAAGAAGAAGAAAAAGCCTCTTATTATTTCCGCCAGGGACTTTTCGTTGACCATGGCGCTATCGTTGAAGACGCCTCTGTGAAAGACATTCTGGTTGGCGGCTCCTTTGATGCAAAGAAGGCAGACGGCATCACTTTGAAAGCTCTTGGAACCCATTTCAACGGAATCCTGATTGACGGAGAATCCGACTATTCCATCAAGGATTCTAATTTCTACGCATACGGAGATGGAGGCGATGATCTGGCCGGCTGGGGCGCAACCATCATGGCAGACAATAAATCAAAATTATCCATCGAAGATTCTTACATAGAAAACACAGGCGCGATCCGCTGTGCTCTTTATGTTGACAATACTTCCATTGCAAATGTGAAAGACACAGTCATCTATACCAAAGAAACTCCTGATACATATGAGCAGTTTCAAAATCTGACGCCGGGCATGATGAAGCGGGTTCCGTTCGCACTCGGCATGGAAGGTACAATTCGTTCACTGAATGTAATGGCAGATGGTCAAGGAAAATTTAAAAACTGTATCGTCGTCTCTACCGGATGGGGAGCTCTCTCTACGGATTCTGGTACGGCTTATGATATTTGCGGAACATATGCTTTAGAGGCAGAAGACACTCTGGGGGGAATCGGAACCCTTGAACCTGCACAGGAAGGAAAAGAATATACCGCGGTAAAGGAAGTGAACGGTGTGAAATACGGATTCACGGTCGGCGGCTCCGGCTATGTGACTTATGCGGACTCCGGAATCCATAACCTGTTCAAGCATGTGGAATTCTATTCTCCGGATTACATTCAGGTTATGGGCTCGGGTCGTTCCGGATCCTCTTATATTGATTCCTACCTGCTTTCCGGACATACGGCTTTTATGACCCAGCAGACTGGCGGTGGGACATTTGAACTGACAAATACAACGCTGGATACAGTTGATGCACTGATTCAGATGAAATCAGGAGCAGCTAACACCGGTTTCAGCAATATCATCGTTGACAACTGCAAGATCAATTTCAGTGGCACCTCCACAAGGGATGCTGACGGCATCTTGGCAGAACTCGTCGAGTCCGATGATGCAGGTAATCCGGGGATCACAACCTATACGATCAATGACACTCCGGAAGAAGCAGTTCTTACAAAAAGCTCGGTTGCGGATTCCTCGGCTGTATTTAAAAACGGAACCTACAAGGGAAATATATACAACAGCATTTATAATTATCGTCAGGCATTGAATGTAGTGTTTGAGAACGCTTCCTATACTGGAATGATCTCCTCTACAACCGCTGTTCATGTGGATCTTGCAGGAGCTCTTGTCCCAAACGGAACTGTCCTGAATGCATTTATGGGATCAGAAGAATATGATCACTGTAACTATGCAGCAGACAAAGGGGGCATGCGTGATGATGCTAAAATGATCGGACGTTTTAAACACACTGCATCTCCAATGAAAAACAACCTGATCAATGTCACCTTAACCAATTCCAAATGGAACGTTACCAGCGACGGTTATCTGAACTCCCTGACGATTGACGCCCTGACAGATCTGGCCGCAGATCATCCGGTTACCATTTGTACCAAGGCATTTTGTGTGGAAGGCAA
Source organism: Lachnospiraceae bacterium (assembly GCA_017536965.1). Classification (GTDB taxonomy): domain Bacteria; phylum Bacillota; class Clostridia; order Lachnospirales; family Lachnospiraceae; genus RGIG5612. Next base: position 14,588 of record JAFWCK010000073.1, read on the forward strand.
GGCGTATGAAAGTGGAAATTATAACAACGGAAATGTAACGGTTTCTGTCGATACCAGCGAGATTGAAATCCCGGACAACGGCGTGGTGGATGCCGGACAAACTTACGGAAATGTAGTTTACACCCTGATCGCAGTCAAAGAAGATGGCAGCTTTGACTCTGAGGCAGTTACTGTCAAACGCCAGAACTATGTAGATGGGAAACTCTACTTCACTCTGACTCCTTGCGAAGGATATGAGATCTCCTCCCTGGCTTCGGAAGGCGGCGAGATCACAGAAAACACCGAGGGCGGTGAACTTGCTATCTACGAAAAAGTACTTGCTCCTTTTGACGGTGCAAAAGAAATGAGTATCACAATTACAGTAAAATAATTTTACCAACAATAAAGTTTTTTGAAACTGCCGTACCGATCTGCCTTTTCGGTGCGGCAGTTTCTCTTGAAGCGTCCTTTCCTACAATGCTACAATACTGTTGATGGCTGAGAAAAAAACACGAAAAAAGCAGATTGATTTTTCCCTTAATTTTGCTGTGGCAATATGCCTGCGCGCGGACCCCAAGGATACCGCTTTTTTGGAGAGTAACGATTACACCACCTACGTTACCAAAAAGCTATCCCTTTTTGATTCGATCGCAGCTTCTTTCCGGCAAAAAAAGATTGGGCAGGAATATGACCGGGATGCAGATAATATCCGGCTTTTATGTGTTTTTCCTCTTCCTTTAAGAGAAAGTTTTATCGACAAGAAATTACTTCCGCTAATACAAATAATCGAGACAGCAGCTGACTGCCGTCTGCTCTGCGGGATCGGACAGATTTCTGCAAATCAGCTTCATCTGAACGAATCCCTGCAAACCGCACGGGAAGCTTGTGATCTATCTTTCTTTGAGCAGGGCTCCATTTTTGATTATCGTAAAAAAAACCGACGCGCGGATTTTTCTTTAGAAGATTATGAGATATATTCAGAAAAGGCTTTCAAGGCAATCCTGATCAAATCTCCGGATGCCTTGAGTCAAATCGATGATTGCCTGGATCTGATCAAAAAGATCCACTACGGAAACCGGCAGGCAGTCATCATGCGTGCGATGAATTTTACCGGGGAAATGGCTTACCGCCTTCACCGATATAATCTGCTGGACTCGGATTTTTATTCTATGCAGGATCGTCTGCAGGAAGCAGTTCTCTCTGCACAGACATTTGAAGAAGTAAAGGGCGCGATCCACGAATATTATCAGTCTCTGCTTTCCGAAATCAATCAGAAAAGCAGGACCGGACGAAAAACTCTGACCGAGCAGGTAAAATCCTATATTCGTGAAAATTATATGGAAGATATTTCTGTGAAAGATCTGGCAGCGATCGCCTGTGTTAGTACCAGCTATTTCAGTCATATGTTTAAAAATGAAACCGGAATGAATTATAAATCTTATCTTACCGGAATCCGGCTGGAAGAAGCAGCAGAACTTCTCCTCTCTTCCGACTTACGCCTTTATGAAATCAGTGACCGGGTGGGTTATAAAAACGTTCGGAACTTCACAGAAGCTTTTCGAAAACAATACGGCGTTTCTCCTTCGCTCTATCGAAAAAAGATGCAGAAAATCTAAGCATCTTTCTTCTCTAAATATAAAACTCCTGCGATACGTTCTTACTTTTTGATCGTTTCATTAATGGTGTGAGAGCTTCGACGCAGCCGAAAATGGAACAATAATTCGATGAGGCTCTTATCATATGGCACGAACTCATCTTGCTCGATCAGCTTTAAGATCTCTTCTTTTTCTGCCCAGCGCACTGCCTGCACTTCTTCCTCCTGGAGATGGAGAGATTCCAGATCCACGTTTTTTGTTAATACGTAATAATCGTCGAACCCGTTTTCCCAGTGCACGGTAAAGACCGGCCGCACATCGGACAGATCCAGCGTCAACCCGAGTTCTTCTCTGGTCTCGCGTTCTGCGGCCATCCGGCTGTTATCACCCGCTACTGCACTGCCTCCCACGCTGATATCCCATTTGTTCGGCCAGCCTTCTTTAAATGACTGACGCTGCTGGATCAGCAGCTGCCCTTTGTCATTGAATATGCAGATATGAACGACCAGTCTGTAATATCCTTCCGGAGTCTCTTCACCCCGTACCATCGTCTTACCGGTTTTTTCGCGATCGGCTGTATATAAATCCAAAATTTCCATTTTTCAGAATCCCCTTTTTATAATATGAGCATTGTATCACTGACTAACTCCTCCCTGCAAGCGAGACAGACGCTTAACTGACTGAAGGTGTGCCGAAATTGCGTTCTGGGTTCGTTTTTTCGAGCCGTTAAACTTGAGATTGCGTTCTGGGTTCGTTTTTTTCAGTGGGTTCTGATCAAAAATGAATTTATTCAACACTTCGTATGAATAATTCCCAGGGTTTTACGGTCTGAACGCCAAAAAAGCACAGTTAGCTTGAGCTAAACGAACCCGGAACGCAGTTTTGAGCAAATCCATAATATAAAACCGAACTCAAAACGCAATTTCAGTCAACCATACGTCATATAAGCGTGCACAACTCACATTTTCTTCCGCACATAAAAAATCCGGCCCGGTTTTCTTTAAAAAACCGGGCCGTTTCTATTTTAAAGCTGTTTGTCTCCCTCCGAGAAAGGAAGAATTGCAATCTCCAGATTCCCGTTCTTTGTACGCAGCTCATCGATAAATGCCTTCTCATCCTGCGGATCTTTCATTTGTATTTTATAGGACAGTCTGAACATGGAGCCCATGCCTGTTGTCTTAACACCAATGGATTCTGCTTTGTGAAGGTAACGTCCAAAGATCTCGTCAAATGTTCCGTTATATTCCAGTGATTCCGGAATAGTGATCCGAAGCATCTGATCTGTCACCAGCTTTCTGTGTTCAAATATCCCAAGAGATGCGACAAGTAAATAAAGCAGTGCAAGACCCAAAAGAATGATCACGCCATATCCTACATAGCCCATTCCGAAAGCAATGCCGGATCCCATGGAAAACAGGATTGCTGCAATCTCATCGGCACTTCCCGGTGCACTCCTGAAACGGATCAGCCCGAACGCTCCGCCCACTGCAACGCCGGCTCCGATACTGCCGTTTACAAAAGTGATAACTGCTCCAACGATAAACGGAAGCACTGCCACTACTACAAAAAAGCGTTTGGTGGACTTGATCCGAAAACTCATTAGCCACGCGTAAATAAGTCCTGTTATGATAGCTGCCCCTGCCATGATGAAGAACTGAACAGGTGTTATTGCTGCTGAATATATTGAACTGAACATTTTAATGCCTCCTTAATCTGATAGAACTTTGTGATCTCTCTCTTATATGCCTCACCGTATTTTGAAAAACTGGTTTTGTATATTTTTCCTTTGTCCAGAATGTCCGCCAGCCAGATCGGCATTGCATCCTGTATTTTTATTTCCAGAATGGTCCATCCTTTTGGAAGAAGCAACTCCCCGCTTAAGGACGATGTCAGATCCAGATCATGCATGCGATAGCGCGGATTCTCGTCAATTGTCAGGCGCAGATTTCCTCCCGGCTCATAATACGCAACTCTGTCATAAATGATCAGACAGGCCGGCTGCAGATTCTGATAATAATCCCGGAAAGCAGCTATTTCTTTACTGATCTGTCCTTCCGGAAAGGCGTTTTCTCTGCCTTCAAAGAACTGCTCTGCCGCACCGATCGTTCCCTGGATACGTCTTTTATAAACAACGTGATTTGCCTTGCGCTTCAGTTCCAGGAAGACCGGGGAATTCTCTGTTGCCAGCCCGTAGGATCGAAGTCTGATTTTTTCTTTGAATGCCGGCTGTTCCAGGCTGTAACGGATCAACCGGTAATCCGGTGTGTCATAATACAATGACTGAATCGAAGTTTTGCCAAATTCATCCACCTTCATATGGCCTTCCAGCCGTTTTCTGATGTAGGCAGTCTGTTCTGCGTTCAGGAGATATTTCATCTCGCGGCGCTTCATAACAGTGATCGGGTTTTCTACACAACATGTTTTCATTTCTATCGACCTCCGTTATTTATGGTCTTCCTGGACCGCCGGCCATTGGGCCTCCTCCCATAGGACCACCGCCCATTGGGCCGCCATTACCTTCCTGGCCAAATCCCATTGGGCCGCCCATCATCTGATTGGAAAGAGTGTCAACCTGGGTACCATTTACATAAATTGTTCCGCCATTGTACTCTCCGATGCCGTCGTAATCGAATGCCGACTGTGCATTGATCGTGATCATTCCGCCGTTAATATAGAGATTTCCGTTTGAATCAAGTGCATCTGTATCGCCCTGTCCCATATCAACAGAGACTTCTCCGCCATTGATCTCTAAGCAAACCGTGTAGGCAGTTGATTTATGACTAGCGTTGATGCCATCGTCAGTTGCTGTTAAATCAAGGCTGCCGCCATTGATCTGGACCCACGTTCCCTCAACAGCTTCTGCTGCATTAACCATCAGCTTTCCGTCATCGATCTGACAGATTGTTGTGGCATGAATACCATCGTCTCCCGCATTGATCGTGATCGTTCCTCCGCAGATGTAAATATATCCAACTGAATCATCGTCATCGTTTTCCGCGTGCAGACCATCACTATCTGACTCAATGCTGATCACGCCGTCCGCGATTGCTATAGAATCGTTTGCTTCTAATGCCGCATCTGCACATTCAATCTGAATCGTACCGCCAGTTACTTTTAAGTCATCCTTGCAGGAAATACCATTGTCACTGGAAACAACTTTCAGTGTTCCAAGGCCGTTCAACACCAGATCATCTTTGGAAAAAATGACGGCATCTGTGTTAGTGGTTCCGTCAGTTGTAAACGTTCCGGTTACTGATAAACTGTTTGTGGTTCCTTCGGCTGTTGTAACAAATACTTTGTCTGCATTCTTAACATAAATACACGGAAAGTCTGTGTTGGAAATTGTTACGCCATCCAGTACAAGCTGAACCTTTGCTTCATCATCCGCTTCTACAATAATGGTTGTCTCTGATGAAGAACCAGAGATCACGTATACACCTGCTTCTGTGATCGTAATGTCTTTACCGTCTTCAACTGTAATTTGCGCTGCCCCGCTGAGGTCTGCGTTTTGCACCATATCACGCTCTGTGAATAAGTCTGTCGCATCAATGGCTCCGTCAGATGTTACATTGGCATTTGTCCTGGATTCCGAATACTCGCTGGAAGACGTCACAACTGCTTCAACTGTTTCTACCTGAGTATCCGTATTATTTGTATTTGCCGCTCCGCAGGCAGCCAATGATAATGTCAGCAAAACTGCTGCTGCGATTGGAAGTCCTTTCTTTTTCATAATGATGTCTCCTTTTCTATTGTTTCTTGCGCGAATATTTTCGCTGTCTTTTGTTTTGATCATGTCAGGAGTATAAAGGACTTTTCTTAAACGAACCTTAAACAATAAAAAAAGATTTAAAAAAAGCAGCTGCTGTGAAGCGGCTGCTTTTAATGTACAAAAAAGCTTTGTTTTATTGTGGAAGAACGGCTGTTATACAGAAGTCTGATCCGCCAGAAGTGGATGCTGTTATTTTGCCTCCGTGATTTTCTGTAATTGCCTTAGCAATGGAAAGTCCGATCCCGTGCCCACCGGTTTCAGAGTTCCTGGATGCGTCGGTCCGATAAAACCGTTCAAACAGACGTGACAGATCCTGCTGTGCCATTGGTTCAAAAGTCGTATTAAAGACCGAGAGCACGATGTTTTTCTTTTGCATCTCCAGATCCACTTTTACACTTCCACCTTCCGGAGAATACTTCATCGCATTCTCTATCAATATAGAAGTAAGCCTTCTTATCTCGTCTGGAGCACCATTCATGGTAAGTGAAGGCTGCGCATTGATCTGATATTCTTTTTTCTGTGCCTGTGCCACAGCTGCGAAGGAAGCAGCGGTTTCCGAGACAAGATCCGAAACTGGGAAATCCACTTTCACCAACTGTCTGTCCGGCTCTTCCATCTTGGAAAGGAAAACCAGATCTTTTGTCAGTTCTGACAAGCGCTCGGTCTGGTCAGCAATGTCATCAATGCTTTCATTTTCACCGATATCTTCTTTTAAAAGATCCACATTGGCGGCAATGATCGTCAACGGAGTCTTGATCTCATGTCCGGCATCGGTAATAAAACGTTTCTGTTTCTCATAGCTTTCTGCAATCGGACGGATAATACGTCCTGCTGCAAATAAGAATACCAGGAAGACGATGATACATCCTGCAACTCCGATCAGAATGCTGATCAGCATGAATCTGTGAAATGCTGCCAGTCTTCTCCCGCAGTCCAGGAAGATGATCTTCATTCCTCCACTGTCTCCGCTGTCTGTTTTGACAAACCGAAAATCTCCGATAAATCCTTTTTCTTTACTGCTGCCAAGCGCCTTTTGAATGTATTCCTCTGCATCGTCGCTGTCTACCGCTATGATCCGTGATGTATCCAGACGAACGACTTGCCCGTCAACAGAAATCTCCGCCTCAAAAAAGCGTGCTTCGTACTGAGCTTCAGGGGATAAGCCGAACATACCTCCCTGTCCTCTCATGTCGTCGTCCCAGTCTTTTTCGTCCCAGTCTCTTTCTTCCCCGTCTTTTCTTGGTCCGTCAGGAGGGAATCCGCCATCCATTCGCTCAGAGGTTTCTTTCAGAATATTGAGCACCTTATCACTTTCCACCACGACCGTTCTGTAGTTGACCAGGTTCATCACCAGTATGAGAACCGTCATGAGCACAAACATGGATACTGTAGCAAGAATGATGAATTTCTTTTTCAGTTTTTTAATCATTTGCATCCTCCAGAGAGTAGCCTGCATTCCTTGATGCTTTGATCTGGACATTTGCCTTTAAAGCTGTCAGTTTCTTGCGCAGATAAGAAATGTATACCCACACCACATTGATTTCTGCGTCACTGTCATAGCCCCAGATCTTTTCCATAAATCTGTCTGCGGAAATAAGATGGTGCGGATTGGATAAAAAGAGTTCCATCATCTGATACTCTTTATTTGCAAGTTTGAATTTGCCCGTCGGAGAGGAAAGCTCATAGGATGCCCTATCCAGCGTGATATTCCCCATCGTCAGCTTGGAGTCCACCTCCGCTCTGGTTCTGGTGATGCTGCGGACGCGCGCCAGGAGTTCTCTGGAATCAAAAGGCTTAGCAAGATAATCATTTGCCCCGCTGTCCAGTCCGAGGACCTTATCATCTATCTCTGCTTTGGCCGTAAGCATCAGGATCGGAATCTGATTGCCGGCTTCTCTTACTTTCTTGAGCACTGTGATCCCATCCATCTTAGGCATCATGATATCCAAAACCGCGGCATCATAATTGCCGGCTTCGATATAATCCAGTGCGTCTTCTCCATTGTAGACAACATCCACCGAGTAATTATTCTTTTCAAAAATTTTAGCGACGGCTCTTGCCAGAGCCTTTTCATCTTCTGCCAGTAAAATACGCATATTCTCAGACCTCTTTCATTTTATTCAACCCGATGATATCGTCTGAACATTAAATGAAGTTTAAAATTTGACGGTGTTATTATAACATACCAAAACCCCGCGCTGCAGTTTTACAACGCGGGGTCTGAATATGATCGCTATATCTGATATGTGTTATCTTGTCTGGCTGATCTTTCCTGTCTCTTTGTTTCTCCATCTCGGTTTCAGAGGCAGAGGCCAGTTGAACTGCAGAGCACCAGGTGTCGGGCAGTCCAGATGGCAGCATCCACAATACCAGCACTCATCCGGATGGAGGATGATAGGCGGTTTACCCTTTTCCGGGTTCGGCATAAATACGTCGATCTGACAAGTATTGACGCAGGTGTTGCAGCCGATACATTTTTCCGGATCGATCTTAACCGGTGTGCTCGGTGTAGCGATATTTGGCATTGCATAAACCTTATTGCTCATCGTTTACTCCTCCTTTCCATAATCATAAACTCCGGTGTAATCCTGGTTATGAGCTTCATATCCTTCTTTCAGATCGCCCCAGTAACGGGTCGGGATACGCTCAAAGTGGAGTTCTCCATCTTTCAGATACTGTGCAAGATAGTGTTTCTCTTCTTCCGGATCATTATTCGGATAGTCAGTACGTTCAATACGCAGTTTCGGAGAAGTGAGACGACGCTCTTTCATAGCGTTCATAACAATCTTTGCAGAATCCAGGATGAAGAGGTCTTCCAGTGTACGCATCAGTTTGTGCGGGTCAGTTGCGCTAAGCTGTGGAACTGCATTCTTCTCGATACGATCGATCTCTTCTAATCCCATGTTCAGCAATGTCTCATTCTTGAACTCACTTGCGAAATACTGCATAACACGGTTAATACCAAAGTTCATTTCTTTCCAGTCAATACCGGTTTCGTTTTTGGTCGGAGCCAGGCAGCGTGCCTTCTCTGCATCAACCTGCGCACGGCAGATCTCGCCAGGAGTCGTCTTCTTAGCGAAAGCAGCAGCTTTACGGCCTGCATAACGTCCGGTTGCTGCGCAGTAGCTGTGGTCCTGAGGTGAGAACATACTGCCGCCTGCAGCATAGAGACCTTCAACGTTGCTCATCAGATCCCAGTCGGTCATGATGCCACCGCCGCTTCCGGCATCGCGGTACTGCTGGCTTGGCTGCATCTCGATGAATGTGTAGTTAAGGATCTGGTCTTTGTGTTTATCGAAACCATCCTGCTCCATGGTATCTACCATGACTTTTGTGGTGGATTCTTCTGTCAGCATCAGATCCCAGGTTGCATGAGCTTCTTCCGGTTTTGTTCCGGCAAAGTCAGCGAAGAATGGCAGTTTATATTTGCCTGTCTTAATGCCTTCACGAAGATCAGCGATAACCTTTGCGTTAGGGGAGAACATAACGCCGCCGTCTTCCCAGCTCTGTTTCGGTGCTGGAAGGACATTGTTATCTGCATCAACGAGTGGGATGTTCTCATAGCTTGCATCTGCACCGCCGGTGTACCATTTATGTTTCAGACCACCGGAGAAACGGCTTGGTGAAGAACCTTCCATCATCGTGATCTTTGCGCCGGCCTTCCATGCCATAACAGTCGCATCACCGCACTCATTACGGGAATGCATGGTGGAAATGCCGCCGTGCTCTGTATCCAAAGTATAAAGGAATCCTAATCCTGCAGCAGAAATGATAACTGTAGGTGCTTTGACAATGATGAACTCACCCGTACGGACATTGATGCCAGTAGCGCCGACAACGCGTCCACCCTGTTTGCCGCCCTCGTTCAGAACGCTGGTAGCCATGGTACGGTCAAGGATCGTAACGCCCAGTTTCTGGCATTCTTTTTTCAGTGCCGGTTTGAACGTTGTTCCCCAAACACGGATAACGGTGTTTTTCCGCTGATCCGGCGGGTTGTAGCCTGGAGCGCCCCAGCCATCGGCCGGTGCGAGACGTCCATCAACGCTGTAACGTGGGGAGAACATAAACTTGGTGTCGTCATAACGACCTTCAACACCAAGGAAATCGTCATCTGTGTCACGGATCTTGCCGCCCATCTGCTCCATTTCAAGCAGTGTGTCATAGTCCTCGCGGCACTGGATCTCGATGCCGATACCATTGGAGAAATCTCCAAGGGTGTTCATCTCATCGTTTGCCCATTCGTCCGGATTTACACGGCTGTGCGGATTTGCCGGAACATTGCACCAATGGTCACAGCCTGGTCCGCCGGAACCGCTTCGGCGAATATCGCCCTTATCCATAATAACAACTCTTGCGCCGTTCCGTGCTGCGGTGATTGCTGCCCAGCAGCCAGCGATGCCGCCGCCTAAGACAACTACATCCGCTTCCAGTTCGGTTTCCTCGCCGAACTTGACCGGATACGGCCACTCCGGGGGTGTCCCCTCTTTTTGTAGGAATTCATTCCATGTTCCCATAAATTACCCTCCTTCTATATTAGTTAAGAACAACTAATGAAAATCTTGCTTCTTTATCATATCACAGTCAAATTTTGGATTCAATTTCTTTCAGGCTCTTATGCAAAAGGAAACTAATTTCATTTTCCACTGACTTTTCAAACAGGTTCCTGTTTTCCTTTGCATACTGCTCATAAATCTGATAAAGATTTTTCAGTGTTTCCAGACTGTAAGTAGATAATTCACCTGCACAGTACGTTTGCGCGGAAGTGATTCCTGGCGCTCCAAGGAGTGGACGCGCAGGACGCCCGCGGCGGCCCAGGTTCGGATATTGCGCTGCAAACTCTTCGCACCAGGATGCGGTCATTTCTGCCATACGGTCAATAAGCAAACGCTTCTCTTCGCTGATCTCCGGGAGTCTGTCTTTTAATAACGCATACTCTTCCGGAGAAGTTGTTTCCATCATATAAGCATATTTCAATGTGACCGGATTCTGTCCTGTACTTTCTGCCTCCTGGAGATCGTGCAAATAGGACTGCAGTGTTTTTTCATCCCAGATTTCAAACTGTGCCCTGCGGTTTGCGTCAAACTGTACTTTGTCATCCTGACACCAGGCACGTCCTCCGACATTCTGTGTTTTCTGGAACATCTCCCATTCCATAGCAATGATCTGATTGATTAATTCGTTTTTCATGTTTTTCTCTCTTTTTTCAAATAACTAGTGAAATACCATTTTCCAATAGTGACCCATCCTCTATGTTTGATAACAGATCCGGCAGATGATCCATTAGAAAATCACTGGTCTTTTCTGTCAGCTGCTGCCTTCGCATTTCTTCAATCAGTTTTTGACACATTTCCTCTATGTCCTCTTCCGCGCCATCCCACGGGCAATTCAATAAAGCGCTTATTCTGTCATACATTTCTCCGCCCAGGATCGGAAGGGCGGACAACGCCTGATAGGCCCATTTGTAATACGGCCGGTAAGTCCGGTTTAAAAGGAAGACGGCACGGGTAAAATGATCAATAAACGCCGCGCGGATCATGCTGGCTGTAACAAAGTCTTTTCTTTTCACAGCACGGATATAGTTATACTGTCCGGTCTGCGCGCATACAGCGCTCTCCCTTGCCAGCTTAAATAAGAACACGTCCTGCGGATAATACTCCAGAAGTTTGTTACGTATTTTTGTAAAGGCGCCGTACGTATCCAGAAATACTTCTCCGTTCACGGCAGCTGCAAGGCTGGTCTCATCAATCTCCAGCCACGCTTTGTTGGACGTTGGACGATCGGGAACGCGGATCAGCTGCTCGTAAAACCGTCCGATCTCGAACACCCCGCTTCTCCATCCTTGAAGAAGAGACGTCCTTCCTGAAAGTTCCATAGACAAGTTTTCAAGGATTCGGCGCAGGAGTCCTTCGTATTGGAAAAAATGTTCCTCATCCAGCCAAAGGCAGATCCTGGTTTCTGAATCATGGTCCAGGCTGATCTCATCATCATACCCAAAGCATTCTGAACCTTCGCCAACCAGGCCAGCTGCCAAAAGAGGAATTACCTCCGGTAATTCCTCCCGAATCTTTGGCATCACATGATCTTCGAATAAAGCTCTTGATCGATCTAATCCCTTCATGATTTCTTCAGTATCTCTTTCAGCTGTGTAAATGCTCTGTATTCCGCTGTGTTTTCCAGACCTCCGCTCAGATACAGTTCTTCTGCCATCCGCATCTTTTCATCGACCAGATCGGTTTCCCCGCATTTGTAATAAGCGATCGCCATATTTGCATTCGCGGTTGCTTTTTCATAATAGCAGTCCGGGATATCCTTCATGGCATCATAGGCTGCCTGCAGCATTTCCGCCGCCTCTTTAAATCTTCCTGTGTCAAGATAGACCAGTGCAAGATTATTATAGGCGCTGCTGGAAAGTTCTTTCGGCGTTTCCGGATGTGCTTTATACAACTCGATTGCCTCTTCAAAGAGTTCCGTCGCCTCGCTGAATTTCCCCATCATGCGGTAATTTCCTGCCAGGTTATTTATGATCGTTGCGTAATTAGCATCTTTTTCTGATGTCTCCCAAAGCTCTTTCGCTTTCAGAAAGGCTTCCTCGCCTTTTTCAAGCATATCCCGATGCTTATAGAAACTGCCCAGTTCGTTATACATTGTGCTGAGCACTCTCTGCTCCTGTGGACCTTCCGGATTTGCCATCTCACATTGGGAGATCAGCCATGCCTCCCGCTCCGCATCACTGGCGGTCTTTTGAAGAGCATCATATTCAGAAAAGAATTCTGCTGCTGATATCATTTTTCTTCATCCTTCTCAATGTTTTCCTGACGTGGGAAGCACTTTCCGCAGACGATGCAGATCTTATCTTCATTGAACTTGCAGCGGCGGACGTTATCTCCCATATAATCATATGCCCACTTCCGGCTGAAATATGGTTTGTTCTTGACTTCTTCCGAAGCCTCAGAACGGGTGATCGTACCCCAGACGCCGTCCTGGAAAGCTGCCTGGAAAAGCACCGGCTTTTTCATCTTCCGGAACTTGATCGGGCAGTGCCACTTGTTTGCCGGGAACCGGATCACGCATGGGCGGTCGATTATATAAGACTCCATGTTATCCGGATCATCACCGATGAATATTTCAATCTGTGCGTCAAAGTCGAACATATTCATTGGATCTGCGCCCATGAAGAACAGATACTCATCCTTGCCCTGATGGAAATGTGCTTCTTCCATGTTAAGCGCACCGGATAAGATCTGCCAGCCGATATGATACTGGCAATCCTCCATATAAGTCTGGCCACGCAGATAAGTCTTTGGATTCTGCATCCAGGTGCCCCAATCGGTGATCTCTTTTGGCATTGCTAAAACGCTCTTTGCGATGTCGTGGGAAAGTGCTGGTTTCTCATGCAGAAGCGTAGTGGCATCTGAATAAGAAATCTGGGTATATCCCGGAACAAGCACACAGTCCTCCCAGAATGGTGCTTTTGATTCATCATAAGCTCCCTGGTCTGTATATCTTTCAATTCCATCTTCATTGATCACGTTCCATGCTACGCTGGCACGTTCTCCTTCTCTAGGCTTACGATGCGTCTCGCCTTCGATGAATTCCATCATCTCGCCTTCAGAAGTCTGGACCTTTTTAACAAATCCCGGATTACCGGTAAACTGCGCTGCCTGGAACAGAACCGGTTTGTCTACGCGGACAAATTTCAGCGGGCAATGCCAGTAATCCTTTGGTACACGTACAGTCGTCGGCTCGGTAATAACGATCTTTTCCATTTTATCCAGTGACGGTCCCATGTACAGATGGACCTCTGCATCCCAGGATGAAAAAACATCCGGAAGCTTGGCGCCAAAGAAAAACAGCGTTTCTTCTTCACGGTGGAAGATCGGTTCATCATCCATGACCACAGGGGCCGTAATAACCTGGTATCCTGCCGTCAGATTGCATCCAGGAATATCTTTTTCCCCATGCAAAAACGGCTGCGGGCTGTGGCTCCATGGTCCGAAATCCGCATCTTCCGGCGTAAAGTAATGTATCATGCTCTCATATTTTCCTGCCATATCTAAACCCCCTTCTCCTTATCTTTCCCAAGATTCCTGCAGGCATTTTCCACAGGTATCACATTTTTTATTCGCATCATATTTGCATGGCACCGGACCATTGTAGTACATCTCCTGTGTTGTGCCGTCTGGCATATCGTAGATGCCGCCAAACATCGGTGTAAAGAGTGTAGCCAGGAATAATACCGGTTTGTTGATCTCTTTAAAGTTCAGCGGGCAGTGATACACGCCTGCAGGGATCCGGACGATGGTCGGTTTCGTAATGATATAAGTCTCTGCCTCTTCTCCTTTGCCGATCGTCAGTTCAATGTGTGCGTCAAAGTCAAAGACATTTGGAAAACTTGCGCCAAGAAAGACCAGAAACTCATCCTTCACATGCCTGTGCTGCACACGGTCCAGGAAAAATGGTTTTACAAAGATCTGATAGCTCTGGTTGAATTCCGAGCCAGGGATCTGGCTGGCACCGCGGAAATAAGCCTGTGGTTTTACGATATAGTCTACCGGGTCACCTTCTGCTACGATCTCATTACGTTCCTGCGGAAATTCAAAAACAAGTTTGCCAAATTTTGCAGTTTCTTTTTCTTCAGCTGAAATATAGTGCTTTGGCACATCTGCTTCCTGAAGCTTTCGTAAATCAAATTTTTTCTCTGCCATTATTTCTTCCCCCAATACAGTCTTTTATATCTCCTGCAGCATCAGCTCATGATCGTCTCTGCCGCAATATATCCCCAAGTCAGGGCACGGCCATGACTGTTGCCGAGAATTGTTGTTACATATTCGTGACCGTACATACCACCAGTCGTGTCTCCAATTGCATAAAGGCCTTCGATCGGTGTCCGGTCTTTCTTCATGACCTGCATTTTTGTGTTGATCTCCAGACCACCTACAACCTCCAGCAGAACGGTACCAATGCGCAGTGCAATGTATGGACCCTGATCCATCGGATAAAGCAATTCCGGACGTTTTCCGAACTGCTTATCATCTTTCTCGTGGCAGTAACTGTTGTACTCATTAAACGTTTTAATGAACTGCTCTTTATCAACATCGATCATATCTGCAAGTTCTTCAATCGTATCTGCCTGCCATGCGTTGCCTTCCTTAAAAGCTAAGTTCACAAAGTGCTGGCAGCCTTCTTCTACATCGATATCGATGCCGTATTCATGACGCGGAATGCCCCAGAACAGACCGCCGCCGTACTGCATGCTTTCTTCCACGTGCTTCATATAATCACCTGGCAGAATGCTGTAGATCACGCCGTCACGCTGCCGCATAAAGCTTGTTGCACGGCCCTGTACATAGGTGTCCTCATTCATAAAGCGTTTGCCGTCTTTGTTCACAAAAAGATAAAAGAGATTCTGCCATGCATAGTGCTGCGGATGCATCATCAGCGGGAACACTTCCTCCGCCATAACACCTCCTGCCCAGAGACCCATCTTATGGCCATCACCGGTATTGCATCCGGCCGGCACGTACTGGCTTGCCAGTGTACGCAATGCATCCGGGGCATAAGCGCGGCACATCTCCGGATCACCGCCGATGTCACCGGTTGCAAGTACAACACCCTTCTTTACATTGAATCGAATGCAGCCGGCTTCGCCCTTTGCGTAGATACCGGTTACTTTGCCGGTATCATCCTGGATCAGCAGCTGGCCTGCTGTATTGAAGCGCACCTGCACGCCTTTTCTCAAAGAATCTTCATACAGGGAACGAGTCACGTGATTGCCACGCAGCGCGTTTTCCGGCATGAATGCATGTGAGCCGTAGTACTCATGATATGGATCTGCCTTATAAGCGCAGTCGATCAGTTTCGGACGAAGGCCAGCTTCAACGGTCTTAGGGATCAGCCAGTCCATTGCCTCTCTGCCGCGTTTTAAGAAAAGCCAGATCAGCTCTTCATCGACATTGTTGCCACTCATCAGGATCCACTGACGTGCAACTTCTTTCAGATCATTGTGCACGCCCTTCTCTTCCATCAGAGAGGAATCGGCAACGCCAAAATGTCCACCTCGTCCGGAATAGTTACCGCTTTTTTCAATCAGGATCACATCCGCGCCAAGCTCTCTCAGCCGGCATGCTGCAGAAAATCCACCGATTCCGCCGCCAACTACGACCACGTCGCATTCAACGGTTTCCACGATATCTTTTTCAGCCGGTGCCTGCGGCGGTATCTGAAAACTCCATTTTGCTTTGTCAGGGGTTGTTGCTTCGTACATAGATTTCTCCTCCTATTATTACCTCATAAAATACACCATTTCTATTTTATTTCTCCGCGCGGTTGATTTCAACTGTTTCGTATTACCAGGTCCCCTTTTGTTCCTCGTACAAAGACGGCAGGATCGTATTCAAGTTTGAAAACTCTTTCAGGCTGTGTGCGATCAGTCCATTTGCGATCATCGTCCATTCTTCTTCCGGCAGGATCTGCGTCACAGGTACCAGACACTTTGCTTTGCCATCAATATAGTTATAGCCGATCCAGAATCTCGCCATGAATGTTTTAACATCATCAATCTCTTTCATTCCTTCATCCATAATGGCTGCAACTTTTCCTCCCAGCAGTCCATTTGCTGTGATCAAAAACTCGCAGTCTTTTGTGCCAATGAAGGAAGGATCAAAACCGTTTTTCTTTGGATCCGTAAAGTGAATGATGATCTCCTGAGGCGGCCCGCCGATCGACTCCATCACCGTATGCGTGGCGCCCCATGTTTTCTCTTCCATCGGAACGGTCGGATCAAGTGATCTTTTGCGGCCCTCTTCATTGATCTGTACATCATAGTGATCCTCCGGATCCCAGATCGCATAGCGGAATGGATCCAGTCCATGCCATGCGAACCACCAGTACAACATCTCGGCAGTTACATCCGGCATTGGGATATTGGCTGCGCAGAGCAGGCCGCCTTCTTCCAATGGATAAAATCCTATTTCTGCAGGAAACGATCCACCCTCGATCAGTTTGTGTCTCTCATGCACAGAAATAAGTCCTTTCTCGTGCCCGCTCGCTGCAACCATCTTTAGCTGCTCTTCGGATGGGGATGGAATTCCCTGTTCATAATACTTGTAATAAGGTTTTGCTTTATCTTCTTCGCGAATCGGTACCAGTGCCATAGTGCCCTCCTTAATACTGTTAAGAGATGTTTTTTTATCATCGTAACAGAAACTGTGAAACTCAGCTTTCACGCTGTATACGCAATGTGATCAGAATGACTGCCACATAATAAACAGCCAATACAATGTGACTCATATATGCATTTGTTTTCGGGAATGCCGTCTTTACAGCCAGCATGGCATCGCTGATGGTAAAAAGAATATAGCCGATGGAAAGCAGCCGTCCTTTATTAAAGGAGGACAGCATTGCAGCAAACAGCAGGAGCATGTAACACACGATCGGTACAACAAGGGCTTTTGGAACACGCGCTCTGAAAATGATCAGCCCAACTAAGATGATTACAGCTAATACCGCGCAGATCAGGATCTGCCATAGCTTCAGATGGCGATTGCTACGCAAACTCCCGATAAGAAATACGATATGTCCCACTGCAAACAATGCCATAGCTGCCGGAAAATAGATGTTGATGATTGCATCCGCCAGGCAGTAGAGGATCACCGTTATCATGATAAACATGCCGAAACTGGTTTTTTTTTGCAGATAAAACAAGACAGCAAAAAGAATGATCTCTATCGAGATTAATATTTTGCCCGCAACGAGAATACCATTCTGCTCTTGCCAGATCAAAACCCCAATTCTTCCAACAACAAAGAGGACTGCCGTCAGTACTATAAATAGAATTTCCGGTTTTTCAAGTCTTTTCATTCTTCCCTTTCCATTCTATCGAGTAAACACACTGTTGCTTTGTAGCAGTTTTCCAATCCTTCTTCATTCAGATTATCATAAGTATCTTTTCGTGTGTGATAATAATCCTCCAGCACATGATTCAGGCCTGTGATGGTTACTGCACGGAACCCTTCCTGCAGGAAAGCTGTAGCATCTGTCGATCCGCCAAATAGCGGGACAACACCAGTTTTACAAGGAACTCCCGCCTCCTTTGCCGCATTCCGAAACCATTCACAAAGCTCACGGTCAGCATGGATCGTACTGTTTAGGTCGCGCCTGTTTACCATCAGATGTTTCGGATCATGGATCGTATCAAAACCGATGATGTAAGTTGGAACATCCTGATAGTCATCTTTATGCTTCTTAGCCCAGGCTTTTGCTCCACGAAGGCCTGCTTCCTCTGATCCAGTCAGAAGGACACCTATCTCCGTATGTTCCGGGATGATCCCGCGCTGTTCCATTTCCTTTAACAGGGCGATTCCAATATAACACCCGGATAGGTTATCGTTTGCCCCATCCACCACTCGTTTTGGATTATAGGTAAAAGCCAGCAGCAGGAAGAATGGAACAAATATGAGTCCGCAAAGGCCTGCGATATGGGCCCATTTTCCTGCTCCAGAGAGGATGCATATATCAATAGCAATATAGTAAAAGGCACCTAGCGTCGCCATTGCGCCAGGGATCTCAAATACGACGCCTCCAAAATAATAATTCAATGGGAACTCCCATGCTGCGTCGGTGTGTCCGTTTAGAAACACGCGCTGCCGTACTTCCTTGCTGCACGGTCTTACTGCGGTCACATTTATGCTCTCTTTCTTTGGAAATAACGGGTCCAGAATTTTTTTATACAGAACGAAATGGAGCAGGAACAAGAGCACAGATATGCATCCGGTTACAACACAAAGCCACGGGAGAAAGAAGAAGCAGACTGCACTGAGGATATTCAAGGCCGCGGAGATATAGAAATAACCATAGAAAGAACTCGGATGCTCTTCGAAGGTCTCAACCTTAACATCTGTGCAGCCGCAGGTTTCCCTCAGCACATCAGCCATATATCCGGCCGCTTCCCGTTCACCTTCACTTCCAGGCTCACGCGATTTCATATCTTTGCAGATATGTGTGATCTCACGCACCATATATCGGACGGCTTCTTTGCTTCCCGTATTCAATTCTCTGATCGAACCAGCCATATCTATTTGTCCGTTTTCCTGTCTTATTATTCATTTTAGCATATCACCAGCAGAAAAAAAGGACCGCCTTTTTGACGGTCCTTTGTGCATTCATCACGTCGTTCCTTAATCCACTTTATATTCACTGTAAGATTTTTCAATCGTGCTGAGTGGTGCTCCTCCGTAAACATCACTGCTGTAGTAAATAACAAACGCAGTACCAACTATTTCAGCCCGGTCAACGCCTTGCCAATCCTCAGGATTATTTTCATATTTATCCTGGAATGCATGGTATGCAGCTTCTGCGTTTAAAGCATCATCATACTTAATATAAGTATAATATCCAGTAATCGTATCCCCTTCATGTTCGAACACATGATAAGCAGGCTCTAAAAAAAATACGTAATGCGTGTCATCCGACTTTTCAGCAAGTTCAACGTTTCCTGCCTGTTTTTCTGTCGGATTTTCAACCGGATCAGTCTGTTCAGCCTGCTGCGTCTGCGGAACATCACTGCCCTTTTCCTCTTTTTTTCCTCCGCAGGCGGTAAGTGCTGCACATATGAAGAGTGTTATAAAAAATGCGATTATTTTTTTCATAGTACTTCCCCTCAGATATTTATTTCTAATGAATTTATCTTCTTCATTTGTTAGTTTCTGGAACTCCTGTTGCCAAGGATCGTAAGCAGGATCCGCAGGATCTTGAAATAGATGTAAAGGATGGTATATGCAAGCCCCCATGCTGCCATCCATTCATATTTCTCATCTACCTGATTAGTGACGCAGCGCTCGATGGTGTCAAAATCCACCAGCATGAAAAGTGCTGCAAGGATCACATAAACAATTCCAATGATCACACTAACGATCGGATTTCCAAAAGCCGTAGAAATGCCAGTGAACAAACCGGAATTACGAACTGCAGGGATCAGAGACAGCAGAAAATAAATAATACCGCTCACGATGATCCCAAAGAAGATTGCTGTGATCACGCCACGGAAACGAGCTGTAACTTTAATGATCCGCTTTGCATAAACAAGCAGCATGCCGCCGACCAATGCAAGTGTCAGAAGCATGGCGAACAATGAGATATACTTATACTCCTGTGCCAAAGCGATGGTGATATATCCGATCAGCATTCCCTGCGCCAGGCTGTATAAAGAGCCCACGATCGGGATTGCCGGGCGGACCAGCCATGCTATAAATGGTGTTATGATACTGATCGCCAGGACTACGATCATGATCACAAGTTCTCCGCCGGCGACTGTCAGATCATAAATACCATTCTTGGTATCCGCAACATGAGCCAGAGTTGCTGTCGGGCTGCTGATCATCAGATTGTGCAGAACTAAACTGATAGCAACACCAATGATCGTGATGGCAAGGAAAAAAATGGTTTTAATGACAATACCTTTGTAGGTAGCTGCATTGCTGGATGCATATTCCCCATTTTTTTCCAACTTGCGCAGAACTGGATTAGCCAGGTTACTGAAAAAACCATTTTTCTTTGGCTGCTCCATTGTTGTATTTGAATTTGACATTCTTTTTCCTCCATAAAAAGCTAAATATTCTTTGTCATTCTATCATAAATACGATAGATGTCTATGAAAACAGAATATCTAAACAGCGTTGATAAATGCCCTGAATAATGCTTTACTTGCTTCATCTGTTTTATGCGAAGACTCCGGATGCCACTGCACTGCCCAGAGAAAACCATAGTCCGGCAGGCAGACTGCTTCTATCAGACCATCTTCTGATTCAGCCATTACCTTAAGACCATCTCCCAGTTTCCGGATTGCCTGATGGTGGCGGCTGGTCACTGCCAGTTCGTCTTTCCGGAGCAGCTCTTGCAGCGGACTTCCTGCCGTCAATGTTACATTGTGTGCAGGCATATCAAAGGGCGGTTTCTGTGCGTGGCAGGTTTCGGAAGGATGTTGTGTCGGCAGATCCTGATAGAGCGTCCCGCCATGGTAGACATTGATCACCTGCGCCCCTCTGCATATCCCAAGGATCGGCTTCCCGCTTTTTTCTACCACTTCCAGCATTGCCATCTCCAGTTCATCCCGTGGCGGGAATGTCACGACTGATTGGCTGACCGGCGTCTCACCATAGCGCTCTGGTGCAATATCAGGTCCTCCTGTAAACAGGAACCCTTCACAAATATCTGCACATTTCCGAACGGTTTCCTCATCGCTCAACAATGGCAGCATGATCGGGATCCCGCCCGCTTCCTTGATTGCTTCAAAATAATCCGGAAACATCCTAAGAAATTCTCTTTTTTCATCGATCTGCGGCAAAACGCCAATTAAGGGTTTCATATGTTTAACCTGTTTTCCTTTTTTATTTCATACTTTTCTGTCACCTGAGTTTTTCTTTGAAAAAATCAGCAGGAGCAAATGTTTACACATTAAAAAATATTATAGCACATGAAAAACGTCTTTTTTCAGCCTATCTTTTTTATGCTATTATTAAACTCGATGTTCCTTTGCAGGAAAAAAGGAGGATGGTCATGAATACAGATGAACTTATCAAAAAACAGACAAACTGGATCAAAGCTGTTTTTGGTGCTCTGGCAGCAATCGTTGCAGCATTAGTTATTTTTGGTGCTCTGTTGGTGCCGAAAATCTACAAAGCAGTGGATGCAGTTGATCATTCACTTAATGAGATCAATGTTCTTATTCAGGACGCTGATGAAGCTGTACAGAATATCAATAAGGTGGATTTTGATAATCTAAAACAATCTATTGATGATTTATCCGGCATCACTGCTTTTCTTGCTAATATTTTTGGAAACTCCAAAAATTGAAAGAATGTAGAAACTCTATCAAGTTTCTGTCGTGGGAAGCAACAAAGGCCCGCTTTAAAGCGGGCCAATGCTTTTTATTTAAGAGAGAAAAATGAAAAAATGAATTAATTACTATGTGCGTATAATAAAGCTCGAACCTAAAATGAAACTAAAAGAAATAAAAAAAGGTGCCATGGGCACCTTTTTTATGAAACAAAATCTTTTTAATCGTCATACTCCGCTTCCGACTTCAAGATTGCTCCTGTGGTCGGGTCGATATGAAAACTGTATTCCATCTGACCGACGTGGAATTCAACATCATAATATGCTGCTCCTGTATAATCATCCGTATCTAAACCGACATCCTGACGTGAAATGTCATTCATCGATACACCGGCAGCAGCAAGCGCAAGCTCCAATGCCTTTTCTTTGGTGATCGCCCCGCCGGATGCAGCTCCCATTAATGTATTCATTTCTATATAATCTTCCACTGTCATCATATCCATATCAACTTTGAGGATCGCTCCTGTATTTGGATCGATGTCATATTCATACTCCATATCCTTCGCATAAAAATCCACATCATAATGCGGAACATCATTGCCATCTAAATCTTGGTCTAATGCTGCTTTTTTTATGACTGCATCTGCTTTATTCACGCCTGCGTCCTGGAGCGCAATTTCAATTGCTTTATTTTCGTCCATTGTCCCTGAAACAACAGGGGTCTGAGGAGTTGGAGTTGCTGCAGCAGGTTCCTGAACCCCACTGGCAACAGGGGTCTGATTTCCACTGGCGGCAGGTACTGGTGTATCTTTCGGGGCTTCCTTCTTTCCTCCGCCGCATCCTGCCAGAAGGGCTGCTGCCATTACAAGCGCTGCAATCCAAATAATCATTTTCATGTTTTTCATAATCACTACCTCTTTCATTAATAAAACTTTAATAAATCATTGTTTTATTTAAAAATATTGTATACCACAAGCCCGCTGATTTTGCTACTAGTTCAGTTTAAGTACTTGTTCCGGATGTTCATCCCGCCGCCGCTGACGTGCTTCCCTTTTTATTTGATCTATGCTATTCTGCAAATGACTAATCTACGCTATTCAGCAATGACAAGTAACGGTTTGTGTCAGTAATTCGATAAGGAAAAAGAAATGAATGATTATATAAAAGAACCAGTTCGCGAAACGCCCATTTCTGCTCGGACAGAAGTGCTTGTAGCCGGTGCGGGCATCGCAGTCATAGCCGCCGCTCTGGCCGCCGCGCGGCATGGGAAGAAAGTCTTGCTGCTGGAACGTGAATTCGCTCCAGGCGGCATGGCAACGCTCGGCCTTATTACCATCTATCTTCCACTATGTGACGGCATGGGGCACCAGCTTGTATTCGGTATAGGCGAAGAGCTGCTGCATCTCTCGATCCGCTACGGCCATGAGGGTGTATACCCTACGGCCTGGCTGGTCGGCGGGACGGAGAAAGAGCGCATCGCCCGGCGTTTTCAGGTGCAGTTTAATCCCCAGTTCTTTGCACTCTCTGCAGAAGAACTGCTATTGGCAGAAGGAGTATCGATCCTCTATGGTACCGTTGCGGTGGACACCGTTGTCGAAGACGGTGTGATTAAAGCCGTAATCGTTGAGAACAAATCCGGCCGCTCAGCAATCCGTGTCGAATCAGTAATAGACTGCACCGGCGACGCGGACCTCTGTGCTCTTTCAGGAGCACCGACCGTGATCAATCCGGCCGGAAACGGCCTGGCGAGCTGGTACTATTATTATGACGGCAGCGATGTGAATTTAAAAATGTTCGGCCTCGCTGATGTCGTTCCTGACCGCGATGCGAAGGCGACTGACGGAAAAGAAACTTATGCTGCTGCAAAGACCGCAAGTTTGGACGCAGCGCGTTTTTCCGGAGTGGATGGTTTTGAACTAAGCGGCGCTGTACAGACCGGGCACCGCAAAATGCTTGACGATATCCTTGCACAGAAAGAGAAGAATCCTGACCTGGTACCAGTTACCATGTCCACGATTCCTCTAGTCAGAATGTCCCGCCGCATCGCAGGAGTCAGTACTATGGACGTTTCCCAGGATCATACGGCACTGCCTGACAGCATAGGTATGACCGGAGACTGGACGAAACGCGGTCCAGCATACGAAATTCCGTTTGGTGCACTGCACTGCGCAGAAATACGCAATCTACTCGCCGCAGGACGCGACATTTCCACTACCGATGCGATGTGGAACGTAACACGTGTTATTCCGCCTTGCGCTGTATCCGGCCAGGCAGCCGGCACCGCCGCCGCACTTGGAAACGACTTTACATGCACAGACATAAACGCGCTGCAAGCTGCCCTCGAAGCAGATGGCGTAAAGCTTCATTTATAAAAGAGTGAAACACTAAAAGAAAGGGAAAATTAACATGGCACAGTATCTGGAATATGGATTTGACGGTCGCGTAGCGATCATAACCGGAGCCGGCAGCGGCATCGGCGAGGCAGAGGCAATCGAGCTTGCAAAAGGCGGCGCAAAGACTGTGCTCTTCGGACGTCATCTGGAAAAACTTGAAAAGGTAGCCGATGAGTGCAGAAAGTATACAAATGATGTGCTGCCTCTGACTGTAGATGTCAGTTCCCGCGAAAGCGTACAGGAGGGCGTTGGCAAAGTCCTTGAGACTTACGGACGTGTGGAGATCTTGATGAACAACGCCGGCATAGAATCCCGTCTTAAACCGGGCGAGACCTTTTTTAACGATCTCTTTGACAAGCAGGACGAGGAAACCTACCTCAGTTTTTATAAGGTGCATGCCTGGGGGCACTACAATATGAACCTGGCCTGCATCCCCAGCATGATGGAGAACCATTTCGGCCGTGTTGTGAACACCACCTCAGTGACAGGCATTCACGGCAATTACTCCACGCCGGGATACACTGCTTCTAAAGGCGCAGCGATCACACAGACAAAAGCCTTCGCAATGAAATATGGCAAATACAATATTACATTCAACGCAATCGCCCCAGGCATGGTTGACACACCGATGAAGATAGATGCTACTCCACGAGAGTATGAGATCGTTGCCAATAAGACTCCGCTCGGCCGTGTTGCTTCCGCGTTGGACATCGCGCGCTGCGCGCTCTTCTTTGCACAGGAGAATCTGTTCGTTACTGGTCAGTGCCTGACCTGCGATGGCGGCTCCGACCTTGCATGACACATCCTGTTGAACAGGAACAATCCAAATAGAAAGGAAATAACCATTATGAAATGCAAAGCTGCTCTTATGCCCCGAATGGGTGATTATCATGATATCGTTGTCGAGGATGTTTATGTGGACGAGCCAGGAGATGAAGAGGTACAGATCCACGTCATGACCTGTACCATCTGCCACAGTGATATTCATGCCCTGACCGGTGAACACGGTGAGTACGAAGGCCCTGGAATGGCTGGTCATGAGATCGCCGGCATCGTCACTAAGGTAGGATCTAAAGTAACCTATGTAAAGCCGGGTGACCGCGTTCTCTGCTCCGAGGTTCGTCAGGGCTGTGGTCAATGTATTCCATGTATGAAGGGCCATCCTTGGCAGTGTACCTCGCATACCCGCACAGAAAAGCTCTTCCGCATTCCTGGCTGCCATACCCGCATGAACGGCGAACGCTGCATCCAGACCTGTTCCGGAACCAGCGGTTTTGCTGAGTACTGTAATGCACATGAGTCCATGCTTTGTAAGCTGGACGATGATATTCCGTTCGAAGTCGGAAGTGCACTTGCCTGCGGTTTCATGTCAGGCTTTGGTGCTGTGCTGAATCGCTGCCAGATAAAACCGGGAGAATCTTTTGCAGTCTGCGGCTGCGGCGGCGTTGGACTATCCGCCATTATGGGCGCACGATACTCTGGTGCCTGCCCGATCATCGGAATCGACACCATGCCGGAGAAGCTTGAGGCTGCAAAGCGTTTTGGTGCGACGCACGTGCTCAACCCAAAAGAGTGCAACGTTGTCGAAGAAGTCTGGAAGATCACCGGTTTTGGTGCAGATCACAGTCTGGTCGCTGTTGCAGGCAAAGGACTGAAGCGCCAGATGATTGATTGTACTGCTGAATGGGGACAAGTGGTCGTCGTTGGCCACGGACATCGCCGTGACGAGTTTTGCGATGAACTTAACTACTTTGATTTTCTCAAGGGCAAGAGACTGACTGGCTGTGTGATGGGTGGTGTCACCCTTCGCCGCGATATTCCAAAATACATGGAAATGTACCGCACCGGGCAGATTGACATCGACAGCCTGCTGACAAACCGCTTTACGCTCGATCAGATCCGCGAAGCCCTGATCGATTCCTGCAGCGGCGCATTAAAAGACGTCGTCTATATAGGCTGTCCGATCCCTGAGGATCTTGCCCACAGGCCGTAAATAAAAAGGAGGTTTTTATGTCGAGGACCGTAGTAAAGCTAACAGATGATGAAAAACGAATGCTTCAGGGCGAAATGGGCTCCGTCCGCCAGACCTGCATGGCTTATTTAGTGGAAATGGCGGAGATAGCCGGAGCAGAACGCCTGGTGGATCTCGATGGCACGGGCGATATGCACGCCCCAGGCATCGCGATGTCACCATACTATAGCGTATCCATAGAAGAACTCCGGGAGCTTGTCGCAAATGGTGAGCACTTTGCCGTTCCTACCTTTGCAGATAAGTCTCCGTTTCCTGAGCAGCCGCCTATTGATGGCTGGGAGCAGTGCAATATCTGCTCGTTCCGCCAACAGAACGTGCGCCAGGATGACCCGGCCTTTCACGATAAAGCCATGCACCGCGAGGAGTTTGAACTGCTGAGGAAGATGGGCATGCTCACTTCCCACTCCTGCGCAAACTACCTGACCGCGACTTACTGGCCGACCATAGGCCAGCACTGTTCATGGTTCGAAAGCTCCCAGATACCTTACTGCAATGCTGTCCTCGGAGCACGCACAAACTTTGACGGGAGTTTTGCCACATGCTTTCTCGGCAAGGCGCCATACTATGGAATGCACGTGACCGAAAACCGTTACGGAACCATGCTGATCAAGACTGACCGTCTGATAAGCACGGATCTTGAGTGGGATGTCTTTGGCTATGCAGTCGGTGAGGCAGCACGCTGCGGCGTGCCTGTCCTGACGGGAACGACGAAACCAACAACAACGCAGCTGCAGAAATTCAATTCAGCCGTACACACCGGAGGCGCTGTTGAAATGTACCACATCCCAGGCAGCACGCCTGAAGCCCCGACATTAGAGTTCGCATTCGGCGGCAAAAAGCCTGCCGAAGAGGTTCTGGTCGGCGAAAAGGAACTGCAAGCAGCGTATGACTATCTCAACTACCATGCAACCGACGAAGTTGACATGGTCTATCTAGGCTGTCCACATCTGAATATTGTCGATCTGATGAAGCTTTCCATAAAGCTGGAGGGCAAAAAAGTGAAGATCCCACTGTGGATCATGACGAACCCATGGCTTTACAACACGGCGAAAGATCTCGGATATCAGAAAATATTCTCAGACGCAGGCGCTGTACTGATGAGCGGCGCATGCCTGGCAGCAATGGGTGCGGTACCGGAAGGCGTCCGGTGCATCGCAGTGGATACCGCCAAACAGGCAAACTACGTCACGGGCTGTTATCCGGAAGCGGATGCAAAGCTGGATGTCTGCTACGGTACAACGGACGAATGCATAGACGCGGCGCTGACAGGGCGCTGGCGCGGCGAATGGAGGTAAGGAAATGAAAACGATACGCATTTACGGACGCACAGAATTTCCAGGCAAGGTCACAGCAGAGGCGCTGGTCTCCCCGATGCCGCTGCAGGGATTCACAAACGTTGATCCTGACCGCGGCTGCACAACGGAGCGTAACCATCCTCTGTTCGGCATCAGCTATGCGGGCAAGGTACTCGTGTTTCCTTCCCAGCGAGGCAGCGGAGGATTTCTTAAATACGGCAGGGGCGACCATAAACCTGCTGCATTCATTCATACAGTAGCAAGTCCAATAAACGTGCTGTGCTACCTGCAGGCACATGTGCCTGCAATGACGGATTTTGAAAAAGATCCCATGGACTTTATCGAGACTGGCGATATCGTTTTCGTCAATGCCGATGAAGGATATATAGAAATCACAAAGAAAGAATGATCATAGAACCGGGGACTTCCCCGGTTCTTCAGGTCTTCCTGTTTTCCGGAACTTCCGTTCTTTAAGATTGTTGAACGATGCACTTTTTTCGTTCCTTCGTTCCTCTCTACTGGCATTATTATGTGCTGAAAAGGCAGTCGCAATCGAGTAGCGGTTTGGCAAAAAGAAATTTTTCATCTGGCTGATTCGGCATATCGATGAAAGCGACTGTACAGTGACCTGTTTTTGAAAATCGCCAAAATAGGTCACGTTTTTTTATCGTTTTTAGTGACCCGATTTCTGGACACCCCTTCTACAGGTCACTTTTTTTGCCGTTTTTAGTGACCCAATACGTGTAGCCTCACAAACAGGCCACTAAAAGCACTCATTTTTGGTGACTCATTTTGAATGACCCGTTCAGTGGGTCACAGAGAACTCCTGATTTCCGTGACCTAATTTGGAGATCCGTGTCTGAGGGTCACTTTTTTATCTACCCAAAGTGACCTTAATAGAGACAGACACGATGTGGGTCACTTTTATTGAACGCTGCCCCATTTTCTTCATTCATTAATGACGGCAACGCGATTGACTTGTAGAGAGATTTTTGTAACACGGGATAAAATTAATGATTCTGTATGAAAAAAAATATATAATATAAATAATATTTGCTGACGAGGTTGATCATTTATGAAAAAAACATTTCGATTATTAATCATGATTACAGTGGTTTCTTTGTTTGCAAGTGCCTGTGCGGCTGGACCGAAGGAACAGCATGGAAGCACCTCTGTGGATACGGTTACCGCGGAAACCATGCGGCTTATCCGTACAGAAGGAACCATTGAGCTGACCGATGAAAGCGGCGCTTCATTACCACTCGAGGAAGGGATGCGTCTGTTCAGCGGAACTTCTGTAGAGACCCAGGCAAAAAGCAAGGCTAGTATCAGTCTGGATGATGTAAAGGCTGCCACAGTCGGAAAAGAAAGCCTGGCGGCTCTTTTCCAGGAGCCACGTTTCCTTCGCCTGAATCTGGTCCGCGGAGAACTGTATTTCAGTGTAGCAAAGCCGTTGGAAAAGGATGAGGAGTTTCATATTGAGACATCCACTATGACGATGGGTATCCGCGGGACCTCTGGTTATGTATCCGCAGTCAGCGCAAAGGAATGCGTTGTTATTTTAACCAGCGGACACGCAGAGATCCATGCGGGCGATTCGCTGCAGCAGATCAATGCCGGACAGTGCGTATATATTACGATAACGGATGATGGCAAAGCACAATTTGATGTCTTTGAGATTTCTCCAGATGCGTATCCGGCACTCCTGATAGAAGAACTGGCAGCGGATGAAAGAATGCTCGATGAAGTGGCCGCACAAAATGCCGGCGTTACCAGAGACCTGATGAAAGCTATGGATGTCTATGGAGGGATCCTGGCTGATCCGTCATCTTATTGGGCTCCTTCCTATTGGACGGATGCTGTCCCGACCCATTATCAATATGCTCTTTTGAATTTGAATGAATATGCGCCGATCCCGACCCTCCTTCTGGCAGGAGAGACCGATGCGGACACATATTTTATCCGGTTTTTCCAATATGATCCTACAGCCGGCACGTTCCATTCCCCGGATGGAGTCCGCAATGCCAACTACGCTTACGTGCTGACCTCCGGAGAAGGAATCCTTTATTATTCCGATGGAACAACCGGAAATGCCGGGGCGTTTGCAAACCGTATCACGATCAACGGGGATACCGTAGGCGAGGAAATGCTATGGACCGGACGTAATGCAGGAGATGCGCTTCCTGCCGAGCTTGCTCACGAAGATATTCCATGGAAAGAACTGTCAGAATTCGGGGCGCAGGTGAAGGCACCGATGCCGACAGATGGGGATCGGATCGTCTTTGCCGGGACTATACATTATTACACAACGCAGGAACTGCTGGATGTGGAAGGGATCACAAATCCAAACGCAAGATCTGCTTATCTTCAGCAGTATCCTGACCAGTTATTCTGCATGATTGAGTTGGAAGAGCCACAGACCATGAATCTCCGCTCTCTCGTTTGGAACGACAATGGTACAACTTCGATTGAACTTGCTCCGAAGTATGTAGAGAGGATCGGATTGGAATCTTATATAGATGGTTATATCTATGATGTGAATTTCATAGAATCTTTCCGGCAGTACGAGGGAGAACGCCACATCTTCAGTATCGATTCAAACAGCACAGGAAACCTTCATCAGGACGTGCATCTGCCAACTGCGCCACTGACGGATGATGTGCATGTACTGCAGTAAAAGAATACCTGAACGATTTTAAAAACGATAAAAAAACACAGCCTGCCAATTTAGCAGGCTGTGTTTTTCTGTAACTAAATATTCATAAATATGAACTTATTGAGACGATTCAATCAGCACGTGTGCTCTGTACGGGTGATGAAGTCATCCTGAAGTGCTTTGCTTACCTCTACAAAGAAGACCGAGAATCCGGCAATGCGGACGATAAGGTCCGTATGCTGATCCGGATGTTCCTGCGCATCACGCAGGGTCTCCGTCGAAACGACATTGAACTGTACCTGCATGCCGCCATTGTTAAAATAGGTGGCTATCATGGCTTCCAGTTTCTCATCGCCACCCTCACCCTGCAGCGCAACTGGCGAGAAGCGGATATTGAGCATATCGCCGTTGCCCAGTTTGTAGTGAGGAAGTTTTGCTGCGGAATTCAGATATGCAGTAGGGCCTTCCTTGTCGTAGCCCTGTCTCGGAGAGATCGCCTCGGCAAGAGGCTCGCCGGTGCTGCGTCCGTCAGGTGTTGCCCATGTCTGTTTGCCGTATGCGAGGTGTGTGGTAACGGTAAACGTGCCGCCGCGCCACTTACCGCGGAATCCGGTGCATTCGTTGTTAATGTAATCGGTATATACGCCAAGAGCCCATGCGCCTAGCTGGTCGACTTCGTCGATATTGTTGCCGTAGTGTGCCATTCTGTAGCATATGTATTCCTTCATGTCCTCATAGCCTACCCAGTTGGCACATAGAGCGTCGTAAAGCTGGCGAGCAGTGTACTTCTTCTCATCGAACACAAGCTTCTTGATGCAGTACAGACTGTCGGCAACGTTGCCGGTACCGACTACGGTAACACCGGTGGAATTATACTTCGCGCCGCCTTTCAGAACGTCCATGCCGGATTCCATGCACCCTTCCATCGTAGCGGTAACGACAACCGAAGGGAAATAGGTGCTGTAGACCATTTCATAGAAGTTGACATAGGTCACATGCCAGTCGAAGAAGTACTTCATCTGTTTTACATAGGCTTCCTGGAACTCTTCGAAACTGTTATAGTCGTACAGATAGCCGGTGCGCAGACCAGCATCGCTTCCGCTCAACGGGTTATGGCCGTTGTGGATCGTCATGTTCAGTATGCCGAGCAAGTTGCTGAAGCTCTCGCCGCCGGAGCTGCCGCAGGCACCCCATTCGAAGCCGCATCCTGCCGGCTCGACGCAGCCGATAATGCAGTAATCCAGAGCGTCCTCGTGTGCCATACCGCGCTCCTCGAGAGCAGGGACGATAATATCGTCGTTCTCGAATGCAGGCATGCCACCTGCCGCCTTAGAAGACTCGATGGCGTTCTCCCAGACTTCCTTTGGCGTATTTTTGTGGATACGCACGGAGCAGGATGGAATGGTGATATTGAGTCTGGCGTAGGTTTGAAGGAGCATGATGGTCATCGGGTTGGTGGCGTCATGGCCCTTGCGGTCCTGCCCTCCGACGGAGAAGTGATGTCCACCGCACTCATAGTGCCATCTTGCAATGTCGCCATCCTTCTTCAAGCCGGCACCGGTTGGGCTGCCGGAGACTTGGGCATCCTTCATCTTCTTTGTTGTACCGAAGAACTGGACGAAGAAATCGCCGAGTTTCAGGATGAAGGCGTCAGTCAGTTCCTGCGCACGCTCCTTGGTGATGGTTCCAGCGTCAAGTTCCTTCTGGAGCAGTCCGCCGCAGTACTGGTCGAGTCTGCCTAAGGTCACGCCGTGAGCCTGGCCGTCTGCGTGGAGCATGCCCTGATAAAGTATAATAGCCTGCATGCCTTCCCAGTAGGTCCGGGCTGGATTCTCCGCAATCCAGTAGAGGCCGTCAGCCATTTTTTCAAGTTCTGCCTTGCGTTCGCCAGTATATTTCTTTGCTTCCTCAGCGGTAAGGTCAGCCCAACGTCTCGTGTACAGCATTGCGGCTTCAGCGACCTTCTTGATGGAACGCCAGGTGGTGTATTTGTAGGCGAGGTCTCCGAAACACTTGCCCATGACGGAATCCATGTGCGCCTGCGCCTCGTCGGCGATGTATTTCCATCCCTTGTCAACGACCTTCTTGTAGTTGGCACAGAAATGTCCCTGAGGCATGGTGGCTACGCCACTGGCGTCACGGTCGCCGAAAGAGATGCAGTTGTTGCCCTTGAGCGCCCAGATTTCATCAGGCAGAGCCTTCACAACGCGGGCGTTGAAGGTCTTATCTTTCCAATACTTGACGGCGTCTCTGTAGATCTCGCGGTCTTCATCGGTGATGTACAGGAAGCAGCCAGGGGTCTGGCAGTCAATCTTAAAGTCTTCGTCAGGCTGATTCACTACTGCATCGATCCAGCGGGTGCCCCACTCGATGTAGTTGCAGGCGGCTCTCCACTCGCGGCCGATATTACCGACAAACATGGCGTCCTCTTCGATACACAGCGTCTTATCGCGGGCCCATGCGTAGAGGCAGCCGGCGCGCTTCATCTGCTCGCCCTCGTCCTCGTGTTCCTTGTAATACTGTGTGTAGATCTTGGTTCTTTCAGCGTCGAGAATCACAT
Organism: Lachnospiraceae bacterium; assembly: GCA_017536965.1. Lineage (GTDB taxonomy): Bacteria > Bacillota > Clostridia > Lachnospirales > Lachnospiraceae > RGIG5612. The sequence goes on from JAFWCK010000073.1 coordinate 46,698, forward strand.
GACCGTAGTCGTGCTCTCTTCTGCGGTCTTTTATCTGCTGGATCCTCGGGCTGATTGGGGATTTCTGATACATGTAATAACCCTCCTTCTGTAGCGATAAAATGAAAGCGTATTCGAAGCTTGATTTTATCCGAACATAAAAATAAATACCTGTGATTTTTTAATAATATCATTTTATAGAAAAAAAGCAAAGTTTTAGCCGTTGTTCTTTTATTGTATACTTATTACATATTATATTATTTAAGAAATAAAACCTTACCCAAAGGAGGTAAAACTATGGCAACCTTACAAATGAATATTTTGTCTTTCACATGGGGCATGCAGGCGAATTTCAGCGTTTTTCTGCCAAGCCTGGTTCCCACGAAAGAGAATGCAAAAGAAACATATGAAGAAATATATCCAAGAGATGTCAGGTTTAAAACACTTTGGCTGATTGGAAGCGAGTATGGTGATGATTCTGAATTCCTGCGTAATTCCAAAATCGCCCGTTATGCGCAGGAACATAATCTGGCAGTTGTTATGCCTTGCACCAACAACAAGCTTTATTCAGAGGATCCAAAGGGTCAGAAGTTTATCCGTCATATTACAGAAGAGCTTTGGACCGTTGCAACCTGCTCCCTGGCAATTTCTGATAAACGCGAAGACAACTATATTGGCGGAGTTTCATTAGGCGCGTATGCGGCTTTGAAAGCGGCCCTTCTGAATCCGGAGAAATACAGTAAGGTTGTTCTCTTTGAAGGTGCTTTTGAAGAAGACCTGAAAGAAACATATCTGAAAGACTTCAATGAAGGCCTTGCCAAAAAAGGTGTTTCCATTCACGTTGGATTAGATGATGCTCTGCCGGATGATGCTGAATTATTTGATAAAGGCAAAGCGCTTGCAGAGAGCGACGCGCCTCTTCCGGAAATTTCTGTATCGTATAGGGGAAGCGGAGAATTATCCGCTTATGCTGCCCGTGCTGCACAGAATCTGCGTGAGTTAGGCTTTGCAGTTCGTGAAAAGAAATATGAGGTTGATGACCTTTGGGAGTTTTGCGACCAGGCGTTAAAGACAGAACTAAATGAGTTCGTTTGTGCAGAGTAAAGGAGGTGCAATATGGCTGTAATGAGATTAAACTTTTTTTCACGTGAGCTTGGAATGGCAACAAACGTAACGGCTATCCTTCCTAGCTTTGATCAGGGCTTTGACGTTGGATATCCGCTGAAAGATATTTATGGGCCGGAAGAAAAATTCCCTGTTCTCTGGCTGCTTCATGGTGGAAGCGGTGATGATGCGGATTATCTGAACTGGACAAACGTTGCACGTTATGCGGTTGAATATAACTGTGCCGTCATCTGTCCATGTGACTATAATGCAGGATATTCCGATTATCCACGAGGTGGAAAATACTATCGATATTTAACAGAAGAATTATGGAATTTCATTTTCTCAAGATTTCCGAATCTTTCCGATAAGAGAGAAGATAATTTCATCGGAGGACTTTCCATGGGAAGCGGCGGCGCATTGAAGATGGCTTTGGATAAATGTGACCGTTTTTCATATGCACTCATTATGTCTGGCGGTATTCCACCAAAAAGCAGCGGCGCTGGTAAGCCGACCACAGGCCATGCTCAGTTCCGTGAGAGAATGATTGCAGCCGGATGGGCTATGCCAAAGCAGCCGCATGATGTTCCTCATTCTGACATACATAATACGGTAGAAACTAAGATTGCACAGGGTGCCAATCTGCCCGTATTTATCATGGCTTGCGGTGATAAAGACCCGATTGCTTATAATGGTTCCGTTTATGGAGCAAAATACCTGAAAGAGCTGGGATGTGAAGTGATCCAGTTTATCCTTCCTGATTACCGTCATGAATGGGATTTCTGGGAAATCTGTCTTCGTAAGGCTTTTGCAGAATGGCTTCCTGTTAAAAGGAAAGTTGTTTCCGGATTACTTGCAGGAACATGGGACGCAGATCCGGTGAAAGAATAAACAATCTTGCCCAACCCGGGATATTAGAAATAACAAAAGTGGGACCCGCTTGCATTTTAGCATTATTCACCTCTCCTTCTTCCGCAAAACTACGATCAGGATTTCTCCTACAAAAATCAGTCCTGCGGAAACGAGAAACATCGGCTGAAAACGCCCGAACATCCCCTGGATCACTCTGGTCACCATTGGGCCGATGTAGCCGGCTAGAGCCAGGGCGATAAACATGATCCCATAGTTGACTCCGTGGTATTTCTTTCCAAAACGGTTCTGCGTGAATCCGGGATAAATCCCCATCAAGCTGCCATATCCGAACCCGATGAGCGCAAGGCAAATATAGTAGATCACATCGCTCCCTTCCTTCGTAAAGAAAAGGAGTACATTAGCCGCCAGGGAAATCGCAAATGTGACCCTGAGAGTCCCCGTTGCGCCCAACTTATCTGAAAGCGTCCCGGAAACAATACGGGCCAGTGTGTTAAAAAGTGCGACCAAAGACACCATAAACGCTGCCTTTTCAACTGAAAATCCCATCATCCCCTGCGAGATCTGGGACGCCTGTGAAAGGACCATCATCCCGGAAACTGCTCCGCTTAAAAAGACCAGGAACATCAAATAAAAGTCCCCTGTTTTTATCATCTCCAACGGCTTCCAATCTGCAGCTTCCCTAACTTTTTCTCCTTCTGCCCAGAAGCCAGCCGGGCATGGGATGATGAACAGCGCACACAGACAGACGATCAGACCCATGGCGATCCCCAGCACCCGGAAAGTATAGGTGATGTGATGTGCAGAAGTAATGGCGGTAATGAGTGGTGGCAGGAGGATCGCTCCGGACCCGAAGCAGGCCACAATCAGTCCGCCTGCGAACCCGCTTCGATCAGGAAAGAAGCGGGTGATATTAGAAATCAGTATGCCGTAAAGCATATTGCCTCCAAGGCCTGGTCCCAAGGTAAAAGCCACGGTCAGGGCAGGGACGCTTTTCGCGCCTGCGCACAGAAACAGTCCCGTTCCGAGCAGGATGCCTCCCGCAAGCACGATGATCTTCAGATTGATCTTCCGGCTTAAAAAACCTCCCGCAATCATAGCAATCGGCGCAACAGCGTTCGCAATCGTAAAAACGATCGAAAGATTGTTTATTTCCGCTTTCGTGATCTCAGACAGATATGCCGCTTCCTGCGTGGCAAAAGCGCTCCAGGCGAAAAGAGAGCCTGCGCAAAGGATCGCCAGTGCGCTGGCGATCAGAACGATCCATCTTTGATTGCTTCCCTTTCTGCTCCCCTTTATCATACTTTTCTTCTGAAAAGCAGCCCCGAGATAGTGCCGGCCGAAGCTATTAACAACACGATCCAAATCAGCATATTATTTTTGTCGCCGGTTTCGATTTTCGACCCGCTCTTATCGGAAGCCTCTGCCACGACAAAAGTAACGTTCACTTCTTCCCCATCATCGAACATCGCAGTCAACGTATGTTTCCCAACCGAAAGCGTTTGCAAGAAAGGCGTTTGAAGCTCAATGATCACGCTGCCAGAATATGCCTTATAATCTTCATCGAGCGTTAACTGATCCCCATCCACTTTTGCCCCGGTAAAATGTCCAAATGTTTCCTCGTCATTTTCCGAACGTTTAAATTTAAAAGAAATCGTTGAATCAGAGTCCCTCCTGTACTCGTTTTTTTCTTTTCCTACATACATATAATAGATGTTTAACACATCTGGTTCGGTTTCTGACTCAGCCTCAATCACATTGACCGTGAATATTACGGTGCCAACATCATTCATGACCGCATAAACATAGGCTTTGCCTGGCTTAAGTCCGTTTACAGTTGCAGAAAGTCCATCAGAAGACGGTGTCACCGAAACGTATTGGCCGTCTTTATCCATGACTTTCCATTCAATGGAATTGTACTCCGGATCCCAAAGGGTTTGCTCAGTACCGAAAACCTCAAGATTCAAGGTCGCCGAATCTCCTTCGGAGACTTCTATTTTTCCTTCATTCGGATCCGCCGAACACACCCCAATGTCAATTGGCGCATCATAGGCAATTCCTTTAATCGGAAAGTTATCCAGTTCAATACCATCCTTCATATATTCCCATCGATCGGCAAAAACAGCTGCTCTCGTCCCTTCTGTCAGCCAATCCGTCCAGGTACCGTTAAGAGATATAAGGCTCTCACCTTCATTCACGACTGCTTTACTGCAGGCGATGATACCATTGGGGCCATATGCCTGCGGAGCATTAATTCCGTAACTGCCGTCGGGAAGCAGCTCCGTAACCACGATGGAATATCTCTGCCCTTTCTGAATGATCACCGGCTCATCCAGATATTCCTGATAATAGCCGCCGTATGGATAAGTCTGTTCACCATAAGCCATTAATATTCCATCCTCCGGTGAAGACGCATCCGGTTTCAGCAAATAGATTTCATACTGAACCGTTGTTCCCGGCGTTGCAAGTTCATAAGCCACATTCAGAACATGCTCTGTTTTTTCCGGTTCAAAAACATTTGCAGTTTTTACCGGTGTCTGAGATGTTACTTCCAGGATCGAGGTGACCGGCATCAGATCATACTGGTCACGATGCAGGGTCTCCGGATCATATTTGGTCCCGGCGCCTTTCAGCCAGGGGTCAAATATAAACACCTCCGGCATTGAAATCGACTGATCATAGTATGAGAGCCAGAAATACCCTGATCCGACCATGACCAGATTGCCGTTTTCATCTGTTTTCGGAACTGGAATGCCCCAGTTTCCGCTGCCCATATCCGGAAACTCATTTTGTCCGGAACCCCAGCTGTTCTTAACCAGCCATGCGCCGTTCGCAGGCGGTTGATAATCCGCTGAAAAATTCTCTTTGCTGTAGTTGTCGTCCCAGCCTACGATCGTCACTGCATGATTGGAAGATTCCGACTTCCACGTATAGTGCGCCCAGGTTCTGGCATTCATGTATGTACCTTCGGCTTCTGTCTGCCACGGACGTGAAATATCCGAACAAAAGCCGATCGCAACCGCATTCAGATTCAAAAGATTCTCTTTGATCGCGATCGTGCCTGCTTCATTATATTCATATTGATAATTATTGGCTTTGTTTATCAATGCCGGAGAAGGCAGATAATAGGAAGCCGCCAAAACATAGTCCTGCAGATAGCGATATTTTTCGTCCAGCAGCCAGTCATCCTCCTTGGAATAAGACGCCGGAAAAACAATTCCGCCCACTTCGTATCCTTCCTGGATGATGCCGTTTTTCCCTTTATATTCAAGAGCTTCGTCTCGGCTCTCCATTACCGGACCAATCCCGGCCGCAAAAGTATGCGCCGCCAGAAAGGCACTGCCGCCGCCATATATATCATCAGGGGTAAGCTCTCTGGGATCCTCTTCATTGACACCGTACCTGCCTTCGCCATACTGAGAGCTGTCCGGATCATCCAGAAAGACATTGGCAAAGAAAATAAGCTGTTTTTCCGACAGGTTCAGCGTTTTCCACGCATCCGGATCATTGTTCAGCACCCTGCTTAATATGCTCGTTTCAGCTGCCGACATCGAAGCGAACCCCCAACAGGTGCCAAACGGATATTGCGAGCGCACCGGCGTAACATAGCATCTGTCACCGATGCCATCACCGTCAGTATCCACATTCCTAAGGTCAAAAGAAGCCGGCAGGCCGGTTCCGTCTTCCAGTACCTGCTGCTTTTCATCATCGCTGATATAATCCGTTGGATTGTCCAGAACTTCAAAGGCCTGATCCGAGTCTGCATCTTCTGCATAGCTGAATGTACCAAGGCATCCCAGACATAAGAATGCAATTATTAGGGAGGCAATTATTATTCGAAGTTTTTTATATTTCATCAGATGCTCCTGATATAAAAGTATGCGTATTCTCGTGGAGCGCATCACTTAGCGGGGGGGGGCTGCGCCAACCATTGAATTGGCTTTTATTTACCCAGCGTCTATAAAGCCGGGGATTTCCTTCATTGAGTTATATTATACATGATGTCATACAAAGTTGAATTATTATTACACAAATAGATTGAGCCAAACGGAGACGGTGGGATTTCCCCCTTTGAACTATATGGAAAACAAAAAAGGTGCCACAGGCACCTTTCTTGTTTTCCACGGAGACGGTGGGATTCGAAGGTGAATCCCAACAAAAAACATTATAAGAAAGGGGGTTTGAGAGATGTCGCTCTCTCCGGGAACCAAAAAAGGACCCATTTTCCCGAAGTGCAAAAAACCTTATAAAATCAGGCTTTTTTGCCATTTTTAGTAATTTCGCTCTTCAGGAACCCAAAAATTTTTTCTTATTTATATGTGCAAAACTTAATATACACTGCTTGGTTCCACCTTGGTTCCACCAATTATTATAACTAAAAAAAGTGACAGGATTATTCCGCCACTTTTTCTTTTCTTAACATATCCATATATGAATGAAGGCTTTTACTCATCTCCTGTTCACAAAAGGGGTGTTTTAGTTTTCTTAACAAAACCGATAGTTAAATTGGTGCTTTATGACAAGTATTTCTGTGTTCACGGAAGCGGATCCTTCTCTAAACACGTCCTAAGAAAAATGCTTCATTCAGCAAAAAGTGCTTCAAAGAAATTTGAGCTTAAATAGTGGGAAGCCCTTATATAATCAACCTTTTTAAGGTATTTAACTGATAGCGATAGACGGGGCTCGAAGGATGGCAAAAATAAGCCTAAACCCTAATAAATAAAGGAGATTTGCATTCTCAGTCAGGGATTTCATATAATTTGCACTTCAAAAAGGCTGCTTAGGGTATGTCGAATAAAGCAGGCGTTA
>JAFWCK010000074.1 GCA_017536965.1 Lachnospiraceae bacterium
ACAGAACAGGTATTTACAATATAGACATCTGCAGCATCCTGAAAGTCCACAATTGTAAATCCATTCTCCTGAAACTGTTCCAGAATGGCTTGTGTTTCATATGCATTCACTTTACATCCCAAAGTATGGAAAGCAACTCTCATGTTTTGTTCTACTTTTTTAAAGTTCGAAGATACTCTTTTTGTTCTTTGGTGATCCGGTAGCTTTCAATGGCTTTCTGGATCGTTTTATTGTGTATCCATGGGCGCAATCTCCCCTCTTCCAGATAAGGGATCGTATCTGGCCATTGCTTTGCTAAAGCTGTTGCATAATACCAGGCGATGACCATGTTGACATAATAATCATCTTTTTTAACTGCTGCCGGTATTTTCAGATAGGCAGGATCGAAATCCTCATCCAGATACAGCGCCATCAGCATTTTTACAGCGAAACGAATGGTATAAGTTTCTTTTGATTTTGCCCACTTTTTAATCTGCGGCAAAAACTCCCTTTTGTGTTTTCCAAATACCTTCGGGCTCATCGTATCGCAGACCGCCCAATTGTCCACAAATGGGAGAAATGCATCTACGCGCTGCAGGGCGTCATCATATTCTTTGATCTGTTCCAGGAGCATCCCATGCAGCAGATTTTCATCATAATAGGCATGCGGCAGCTGTAAAAGGAAGTCTTTTGATTCCTCCTCTTTTGCATATTCTTTTGCAAACTTGCGCAGGATAGGAATTCGGACTCCAATAACTTGCTCTGCTTCAATTCCCGGTGTCAGTTTAACCTGAAAGGATGCATATTCTTCATCCCGCAGGGCAAACAGTCTTTTCTGAAGAGGAGTGAGTTTTTTTTGGTTCTTCATCATATTTCAATGATCTCCACAGACTCCAAGGCTCTCTGCATCATCTCATCGATCACACTGTCCAGGCGATGTTCGCTGGCAATGATTTTTTCCAGACGCGGTTTCGTGACTGGGTGTTTTGCTACAAAGATGGTACAGCAATCTTCATATGGAAGGATGCTGGTCTCATAAGCATCAATTTTTTCTGAGATAGCAACGATGTCCAGTTTATCAAATGCGCATAACGGACGATAAACCGGCAATGTGCAGACCTCATTCGTCACCAGCATACTCTGCATGGTCTGGCTTGCGACCTGACCGATCGATTCTCCTGTCACCAATCCCAGACAGCCCGTTTCTTTTGCGAAATGCTCCGCGATCCTCATCATAAACCGGCGCATGATAATAGTCAGTTCATCATGTGGACAGATCTCATAGATCTTCATCTGTATTTCTGTAAAATTGATGACGTGCAGGCGGATAGGGCCGGCATAACGGGAGATGATCTTCGCCAAATCAACTACTTTCTGTTTCGCACGTTCACTGGTATATGGTGGTGCATGAAAATATACCGCGTCCAGACTGACACCGCGTTTTGCCACCATATAGCCGGCAACCGGAGAATCAATTCCGCCGGACAGAAGGAGCATTGCCTTTCCGGAAGATCCAACTGGCATACCGCTTAATCCTTCGATCTGTTTTGAATAAAAATTCACGTCGTACGGACGGACCTCAATATGCAGCATGATTTCCGGATCATGAACATCCACAGATAGATTCGGAAAACGATCCAGCAACACTTCTCCAATCTGTTCGTTGACTTCTACGGAAGTCATAGGGAAAGCTTTGTCTGCGCGCCTGCAGTTAACCTTGAAGGTATGCGGTTCATCCATAGAGAAATGGCTTTCCATGTGCGAAACAGCCGCTTTTGCGATCTCCTCAAAAGAAAGTTTGCCATAATGGTCTAACGGACAGATCCATGCGATACCAAAGACTTTTGTCAGTGCAGAAATTGCCTCTTCTGTTTCTTCTTCTTTGCATTCTACGTAGATCCTGCCCTGTGCTTTTCTCACAAAAGTCTCTTCACTGAGCTCTTTGAGTGCGCTTCTGATATTTTTCACAAGCATATCTTCAAAGATATACCTGTTTTTTCCTTTTACACCAATCTCTGAATATTTGATTAATAACATGTATTCTCCTTTTGAGTTCTTCTTAAGATTATCGGGAAATAAATTTTGACAGGATCGGAAGGAGTTCTCTCAATTGTTCTGCTGCATACAGAACTTCTCCTGCCGTATTATCTTTACAAAAGCTAAAACGGATCGTACAGTCAGCCTCTTTTGCAGAAAGACCGATGGATTCCAAGGTCCGGCTGACACCCGGCTTATTGGATGAGCAGGCGGATCCGGATGACACATAGATTCCCCGTTCTTCCAAAGCATGAAGCAAAACTTCGCTTTTTACCGGAGCAAAGGTTGCACTGAGAATATGCGGTGCAGAAAGCTCCCCTTTCTGGCTGTTGATCCGGATAGAAAAATATTTTCCTTGTTCTTCCTGTGCAATCTTTTCTAATTCTTCCGTCAGAAGATCCTTTAAGCTGATCATATGGCGGACGTTTTCTTCCCGGGCAGCGTAGCTTTCCGATGCTGCCACAGCCATTCCTGCAATGCCAGGCACATTATCGGTACCGCTGCGCATTCCCTTCTGCTGACCGCCTCCGTAGATCAGCGGTTTGATCTTTGTTCCCTCCCGGATGTATAAAAAGCCGACACCTTTTGGCCCATGGAATTTATGTGAGCTGACACTCATCAGATCGATCCCCATCTTGTTTGGATGGATTTCCAACTTTCCGAATGCCTGAATCGCATCCACATGGAACAAAGTCTTCGGGTTCTTTTCTTTAATAACTTTTCCAATACTGACGATATCCTGAACAGCTCCGATCTCATTATTGACCATCATGATGGATACCAGGGTCGTATCCTCCCTTATGGTTTCTTTGAGATCTGACAGTGAAACGTGCCCTTTTGCATCTACAGGCAGATACGTGATCTCAAATGGATCAACCCTGCGTTCTGCCAGGAACCGGAGTGGTTCCAATACACTAGGATGCTCAATGGAGGTCGTAATGATATGCCGTCCTGCTCTTTCATTAGCCAGCGCAGTTCCGATCAGTGCCATGTTATTTGACTCTGTTCCTCCAGAGGTAAAAAGGATCTCTTTTTCTTTCACCTTCAGTATTTTGGCAAGCACCTGACGTGCATCCTTTAAATAGACTTCGCTCTGAACGCCCTTGGCATGTTTGCTGGACGGATTTCCGAAGTCTTCTGCCATTACTTTCGTAACAGTCTTTATTACATTTTCTCCAGCGCGCGTTGTCGCGCTGTTATCAAAATAGCATTCCATCGTTTCCACAGTATATCACACCTTTTTTATTCTTCCAGCGCAAAAGTAAGGACGCTTAATAACATCAAAGGTGCCGTCTCTGTCCGCAGGATCCGGTTTCCCAAAGAGATCTGTATTCCGCCTTCCTGCATTGCCAAATCAATCTCTTCCGGAGCAAATCCTCCTTCCGGCCCTACAAAGATACCCACACGCATCCCCGGGTGGATCTTTTGCAGGACTTCTTTTGTTTCTTTCATGTCTTTATAGTTTTCATAAGGCACCAGGATCAGATCCAAAGCCTCTCCCTTGGCATAAGCAAAAGCTTCTCTGAAGTTCCTGACTTCTTTTACTTCCGGAATGATTCCTCGACGGCTCTGTTTTGCAGCGCTCTCAGCTATTTTCTGCCAGCGTTCCTGTTTTGCCTTCTGTTTTTTACCATCATAATGGACAACTGAACGTGCCATTTCCACCGGAATGATCTCATATACGCCAAGTTCCACTGATTTCTGGATCACATGCTCCAGCTTATCTCCCTTAGCCAGTCCCTGAAACAGATAAAAGCGGACGGATGGTTCAGAAAGGGCTCCGCTTTCTTCCAGTATCCGGCACAGAACCATATCATCCGTCACTTCTTCGATCATACAGTGATAATCTGTTCCCATACCATCGCTGAGCATCAGCTCCTCTCCGCTCTTCATACGGAGAACGTTTTTGATATGATTCACATCACTGCCGGAAATAACCACTTTTCCTTCTGAAATCATTTCTTCACGTATAAAAAAATGATACATGCCATCTCCTCTTATGGTTTTAGTATTTTTCGTATGTCACTTTCCGCTGCTAACGGAAAACACTTTTTCACCTGCTGAAAGATCCGTTCACGTGATTTTTCCGGATCCTCTTTATAAGCTTTACGAACGAGCTTCTTTCCCCAAATGCTTTCGGGTGTTGCCATAACAGCAATGCTCCAGCCGTATTCCTCTCCTTTTTTGTTTTTCCGTTTCCGGAACTCTTTCGGAACCAGATAAGTCTGCATCTGCAGCTGCGTCAGCACTCCATCAAAGTTTTTCAGCCCGCCTTTTCCAAATCCTGCTTTTTCTTTGATCTCAAAGGAAAACCATTCCGTCTTCGACTTTTCAGGAAACAGATCCATGATCTTTTTTGCACGGTAAGAAGCTTTCTGATCATCCCAGAGTGCATCAAAATCATATCCGTCTCTTCTCCAGTTAGCAAAATAAGGAAGCCATTCCAGGGAAATAAAACCGGCCTTTTTATCAAAGAATTTTCCATAAATAGCCTGATGACTTTCCGTGATGATCTCTCTCCACATCCATGGATCTCTTTTTACGTCACCACTCCACCAGCCAGTAGCTGCCGTCATTTCTTCCACAGAAAACCCTTCCACCTGATTTGCAAACAATGGAAGAAATCCGATCTTATCGATCACTTTGATCAGCGCGTTCCACGTTTTAATGCGTTTGGGATCGTTATCGGCTAATCCATACAGGATCCATTCTCCATTTTCATTTGGCATATGATGCACCTCTTCTGTGTAATTGTATAAACACAATTATTTTTTCTTTGCCGTAACACGTATCCAGTCTCCGTCTGCAACAACATCGATCAGTTCCAGGGAAGGATTTGCTTCAATGCCGCCACGGATCAATTCTTCTTTTTCCCGGAGGATTCCGGACAAGATCAGAATGCCTCCTGTTTTCAGATACTGGTCAAGTGTCGGCAGCATCTGTGCGATCACCTCTGCCAGAATATTCACTGCCACAACGTCATAGGTACCGTTTTGAAGAATCTTATTTTTCAGATTATCATCTGATACCACATCTCCTATATAAAAGGTGCTCTGCTCAGTCGGTACCTGATTCACTTCATAATTTTCTATTGCAACTTTAACAGCCTGCTCATCGATATCTACAGAAGTAACAGAGGCTGCCCCTAGTTTTATAGACCCAATTCCAAGGATCCCGCTTCCGCATCCCAGATCCAGAACACGGTCTCCCTCCTGAATATATTGGGCAAGGCCTCTTAAACATAGTCTTGTTGTTTCATGAGTTCCTGTCCCGAAAGCCATACCCGGATCAATACGGATGATGATCTCCGGATCAGACAATTCCTCTGTCTGATCTCCGCCCCCTTTGTTTTCCAAAATATCAATGGAATCCGGAATAGCTTCCCATGTCGGTGCGATAAGGATCTGGTCTACACGAAATGGTTTAAAATACTCTTTCCAGTTATTCTCCCAGTCAGCAGAATCCGTTTCTTTACATTCGAATGTAACCGGATCGATACTGTAGATATCCGGGGCCTCTTTCAATAA
>JAFWCK010000075.1 GCA_017536965.1 Lachnospiraceae bacterium
CCGCCGATTGAAGCTGGTGCCTATAAGGTGAACGAAGATATGGTCTGGCAGATGAAATACAATCCGCAGAACAACCATGCCTCCAATGTGGGTGCGCCGATCGCGTATGCACTCAGTCAGGAGCTGGGCATTCCGGCATTTGTTTATGATGGCATTACCGTGGACGAGATGATCCCGCTGACCAGGATCACTGGCTTTAAGGACATGAGGAGAAAGGCGCTGGGCCATAATCTGAACATGCGTGCCGCAGCAAAAAGATGGGAAAAAGAAAGCGGGAAACCATATAGTGAGGCAAATCTGGTGATCGCTCATCTGGGAGGAGGCATTACGGAATCCCTCCATTCCAAAGGACGGATCATTGACTTTGTCAGTGATGAAGAAGGTCCGTTCTCTCCGGAACGTACCGGCGGGCTGCCGCTGTTCCAGGTCGTGGATATGGCCTTTTCCGGCGAATATGACCAGAAATCCATGATGAAGAAGATCAAAGGCGCAGGAGGTCTGAATTCCCATCTGGGAACGAATGATACCCGAAACGTAGAAAAGATGATCGAGGAAGGCGATGAATATGCTGCGCTGGTCTACGAGGCAATGGCACTTTCTGTGGCAAAACATATTGCAGCTCTTTCTGCAACGGTAAACGGGGAAGTGGATGCCATCATTTTAACGGGCGGAATAGCAAATTCGGAGAAATTTACGAAAATGGTTTCTGACAGGGTAAAATTCATCGCGCCGGTCGTGATCTACGCAGGCGAGAACGAAATGGATTCACTGGCTTTTGGTGCCCTTCGTGTCTTAAGAGGAGAAGAGGAAGCGAAAGTTTTCACAAAAGTGGAAGGAAAAATCTGAAAAAAGATATAAAAATGATATAAGAAAAAGACATTTGCGAACCTTGCAAATGTCTTTTTTATTTGGTATGATTCTTATTTAGTAAGTTAACGTAATAAAGTATTTTGACAGGAAAAACATGCAGCTGAAACAAGGATTTGACAACGAGAAATATTTGCAGATGCAGTCCGAAAAGATCCGCGAGCGGATCGACAAATTTGACAACAAACTGTATCTGGAATTTGGCGGGAAACTATTTGATGATTTTCATGCTTCCCGTGTGCTGCCGGGCTTTCAGGCCGACAGTAAACTGCAGATGCTTCTGACCATGGCAGACCAGGCGGAGATCGTTATGGTAGTCAGCGCAGAAGACATCGAGCGCAATAAAGAAAGAGAAGATCTGGGTATTACGTATGATATCGACGTTTTACGGCTGATCGAAGAATACCGGAAACGGGGCTTATTTATCGGCAGCGTCGTGATCACCAAATATATGGATACCAGTTCGGTCAGACGGTTCGAAGAAAAACTGGTCACCAGCGGACTCCGCGTGTACCACCACTATCTGATCAATGGATATCCAACCAACGTCCCGCTCGTGATCAGTGAAGATGGATATGGGAAAAATGACTATATAGAGACAACAAGACCACTGATCATCATTACGGCTCCGGGCCCCGGCTCGGGAAAGATGAGCACTTGCCTTTCCCAGCTTTACCATGAACATAAAAGGGGTATTAACGCGGGATACGCAAAGTTCGAAACTTTCCCAATCTGGAATCTGCCGCTGGATCATCCGGTCAATCTGGCATACGAAGCAGCCACTGCAGATCTGAATGATATCAATATGATCGATCCGTATCACCTGAAGGCACACGGAGAGACAACGGTCAACTATAACCGTGATGTTGAGATCTTCCCGCTGCTGTATGCGATGTTTCAGGAGATCTTTGGCAAAAGCCCATATGAATCACCGACCGACATGGGGGTGAATATGGCAGGCTATTGCATCTTTGACGATGAAGCGTGCAAATATGCCTCAAGACAGGAAATCATCCGCCGCTACTATCATGCACTTGCAGGGGTTGCGGAAGGAAAGAAAGAAATAGAAGAAGTCAACAAGATCAGAGTGCTGATGAGTCAGGAAGGTCTTTCTGTGGAAGACCGGGCTGTTGTCAGAGCAGCGCAGGAGAGAGAAAAAGAGACCGGCGATGTAGCAACAGCAATTGAGCTTGACGACGGAACGATCATTACCGGCAAGACCAGCGATCTGTTAGGCCCATCGGCCGCCTGCCTGATCAAGGCGATCAAACATCTGGCAGGTCTTCCGAAAGAGACCAAGATCCTTTCCCCGGAAAGTATCGCACCGATCCAGAAATTGAAAACACAGTATCTGGGCAGCCGGAATCCGAGACTTCATCCTGATGAGGTGTTAGTGGCGTTATCCAGCAATGCGTCTAAAGATGCAGACGCAGCACTCGCGCTGGATCAGCTGCCTAAGCTGAAAAACTGTGCGGTGCATACGACCGCAAAATTGTCTGCCATAGACAGAAGAACATTCAAACGTCTGGGTTGTGATCTGACTTACGATCCAAAGGATCTGTAAAACAGAACAAACCGGAATGAAGATGTGACTTACCAGTGGGCCAGAACGATAACAATGGCCCACTTGTTATAAAAAAGAGAGGGATTATTATGAGTAACACTGTTTGGATCATTATTGCATTTGTATTGTACATTGTTCTGATGGTCGTCATCGGAGCAGTCTATTCGAAACGGACAAAAAGTGCAGAAGACTACTTTCTGGGCGGCCGTGGATTAGGCGGATGGGTCGGTGCCATGAGTGCACAGGCTTCCGATATGAGCGGATGGCTTCTGATGGGTCTTCCGGGATCGATCTACCTGCTGGGTACAGGGGAAATCTGGGTTTCACTGGGTCTGTTTTTGGGAACCTTGTTTAACTGGATTCTGGTAGCAGGGAGACTTCGCCGTTACACCATCCGGGCAAATAACTCTGTGACACTTCCGGAGTATTTTGAAAACCGTTTCCATGATAAAAGCAAAGCGCTGATCCTGGTATCAGCAATTGTCTTTGTTATTTTCTTCCTGGTCTACACTGCATCTGCTTTAAGCTCTGGCGCAAAGCTGTTTAAGGTAGTGTTCGGACTGGATTATACCTGGGCACTTTTGATCGGTACGATCGTTATTTTGATCTATACTTTCCTGGGCGGATTCCTGGCAGTCTGTACGACAGACTTTATTCAGGGCCTGATGATGATCATCATGATCCTGGCTGTTCCGATCATTCTGCTGTTCCTGATCGAGCCAGGCAGCATTATGAGTACTTTGACTGCTTCTGGTGTAGATGGCGGTGCAGCAGCATATTTGAATCCGTTTATGTCAGGCAATTCTAATATCAGTTGGACGACGGTCGTTTCCGGACTGGCATGGGGCCTTGGCTACTGCGGCATGCCGCATATCCTGGTCCGCTTCATGGCAATCAAATCTGAGAAGGAAATGAAAAAGTCCAAGATCATCGCTAACGTCTGGAACTTCCTGGCACTGGGTGTTGTTTCTGTATTAGCCATCCTTGCAAGAGTTTATATGTTCCCTAAGGTGGGAGTCCTGGAAGACAGCGAGAACATCGTGGTCATGACAGTCAAAGAATTATTTACGAATCAATTTGCCATTCCGTTCCTGGCAGGCATCCTGCTTTGTGCGATCCTGGCAGCTATCATGAGTACTGCAGATTCACAGCTTCTGGTCACAGCATCAGCTGTTTCCAAAGATATCTATGCGGACGTTATTAAAAAAGGCAAAAACATCAGCGATAAGAAGATCCTCTGGTTCAGCCGTGTGGTCGTTGTTATCGTTGCTGCAGCTGCATTCCTGATCGCCTTGAATCCGAACAGCTCGATCATGGGTCTGGTAAGTGATGCGTGGGCTGGTTTAGGTGCAGCATTCGGTCCGGTTGTTGTTCTTTCGCTGTACTGGAAGAAGACAACCAAAGCCGGCGCATTGAGCGGTATTATTACCGGTGCTGCTGTGGTTATCATCTGGGATTACATTCCGTTCTTTGCCGGTCAGACGATCGGACAGGTGACAGGCCTGTATTCCCTATTTGTAGGATTCATTCTCGGTCTGATCGCTGTTGTGATTGGATCTCTCGTTGGAAAACCGGCAACACCGGAGATGATTTCCGAATTTGAAGATGTGAAGAATAAAAGAGTTGCTGGAGCATAAATAATAGGAGTTACATCATGGGAAAGCCCGAAGAAGCAAAAATGAGGGGTATGAATGACCTGACAACAGGTAATGTGGCGCTGAAGACGATTGGATTTGCGATCCCGATCATCATCACTAACCTGCTTCAGGCATTCTACAATATAGCAGACATGGCTATCATTGGCAGATATATCGGCTCTGCCGGTATGTCTGCCGTGAATATCGGCGGCCAGGTCACCATGATCATTCTGGTCTTTGCACTGGGTGTTTCCAATGGCGGCGGTATTATTATCGGCCAGCTGTTCGGCGGAAAACAGAAAGAAAAGATCCCTTCTGTTGTCGGAACGATGCTGTCTTTCTTCTTCCTGATGGCTTTATTCTTTATGATCGTTATCTACGCGCTGGGTGTTCCGATCCTGAAAGGATTAGACACTCCGGCGGAAGCCTATGCAGGAACCAAGACCTATCTTTTTATCTGCCTGGCCGGGACCATTTTTATTTATTTCTATAATGTTCTTGCAGCTGTTCTGCGCAGTGTGGGCGAATCTGTCAGACCGATGCTTTTTGTCCTGATCACCGTGATCCTGAACATCGGGCTGGATATTCTGTTTGTGGGCCCTTTGCACATGGGGGTGGCAGGCGCTGCATTGGCAACCATCCTGTCCCAGTTTGTCAGCATGTGCATGGCCATCTGGTATGTGAAAAAGATCGGCTTGTTTGATTTTAAGATCAGCTCATTCAAGATCCAGAAAGATACCTTGAAGTTGATGCTCAAGATCGGCATTCCGAACGGACTGCAGTTTGGTCTGACAAATATATCCTTCCTGCTGATCATGGGATTTATCAATCAGTATGGCGTGAACGCATCAGCTGCAACCGGTGCTGTCACTAAGATCGGTACCTTTGCCGTTCTTCCTGCACAGGCATTGATGACGGCATTGATCTCTTTTACTGCACAGCATATCCCGGTGCAGAAGTTTAAGCGGGTCATTCAGTCCATGCTGGTGGCTATGGCTATTTCCGTCTGCTTTACTGGTATCATCTTCATTATTGCGCATATTATCCCTGGGGCGCTGCTCGGTATTTTCACCACGGACCAGGCGGTCATACAGACCGGATCGGAATATCTGAAGATCCTGACGATCAGTTATATGTTTGAAAGTGTGATGTTCTGTATGTACGGCGTGATTTCAGGTTCAGGCAATACGTACTATACATTTGGCTGCGCGATCCTTTCAGCTTTCATCGTGCGTCTGTTATTTACCTGGATCTTTACGTCGTTCACCTCCATGGGACTTTTAGGAATCGGCTGGGCCTATGTTCTGGCACCTGCAGCAGGCGGACTTGCTGCCCTGATCTTCCTTCTGACCGGCAAATGGAAGAAGACCAAAATGAGGGCTTGAGAACGTTTTTAAGTGGCTAAAAACAATAGAATACGATATAATAATGACGGCTATGAATCAGCCGTCATTTATTATTATCAAAACCTTACAGGAGGAAAAAATGGGAGAATACAAAGTTTTAGCAATTAATCCGGGCTCAACATCGACGAAGGTCGCCTTGTTTAAGGGCGAGGAAAAACTCTTTTCCGCCAATGTGGCTCATGCGGCTGAGGATCTGGGCAAGTTTAAAGAAGTATCGGATCAGCTGGAGTTTCGTCTGGGAATGATCCGCAATATGTTAAAAGAGGACGGCGTCGATCTGTCTGATCTGGATGCTGTTGTCGGAAGAGGCGGCGGCCTGATGGCAGTCGAGGGCGGCGTTTACGCGATCAATGATATTCTGTATGACCATGCTGTCAGAGGTGCGAACGGTGTACAGCACCCTGCACAGTTAGGTCCGCAGATCGCAAAGGCTTTTGCAGATGAATATGGATGCAAGGCATTTGTTGTCAACCCGCCGGATACGGATGAACTGATTCCGGAAGCACGTATGACAGGTATCAAAGGGCTGCTCCGTCATGTGCATGGCCATGCGCTGAATCAGAAGGAAACCGCCATTGTTCATTCCAAAAAAATGGGTGTGAAATATGAAGATATGAATTATGTCGTATGTCATATTGGCGGCGGCACTTCTATTACAGCTCATCGGAAGGGCAAAATGATCGACGGTAATGATATCGTCGGCGGTGACGGACCTATGACCCCGACCCGTTCCGGCAGCGTGCCGCTGGCAGAATTAGTCGATTATATTTTCGACAATGGTCTGGATAAGAAAACGGCAAAAGCATTTGCAACTAAGACTGGAGGATTTGTAGATCTTCTGGGAACCAGTGATGCACTGGAAGTTTACGAGAGAGCAGAAAAAGGCGAGCGTTTTGCAAAACTGGTCTGGGATACCATGATCTATCAGTGCATCAAACAGATCGGTGCCATGGCAGCCATTATGGAAGGCAAAGTAGATGCGATCCTGATGGGCGGCGGCATGGTTCATAACAAAGACCTGGTTGAGCGCATCACCAAGGCAGTTTCCTTTATTGCTCCAGTCTATGCATATCCGGGCGAGTTTGAAATGGAAGCTATGGCCAACGGTGCAGCACGTGTATTAGATGGAGAAGAAGAACTGAAAGAATACAAAGGGGAACTGAATTACAACGAAAAAGACTTTATGGGGGAATAACATGTACGATTATCTGATCGTTGGTGCAGGCTTGTATGGCGCTGTTTTTGCACATGAAATGAAAAAACAGGGCAAGACCTGTCTGGTTCTGGAAAAAAGGGATCATATAGCCGGCAATATTTATACAGCTCTGGAGGAAGGCATTCACGTTCATAAATATGGGGCACATATTTTCCATACGAATGACAGGAAGGTCTGGAGCTTTATTACACAGTTTGCAGAGTTCAACCGTTATACCAACAGTCCGGTTGCCAATTACAAAGGTGAGATCTATAACCTTCCGTTCAACATGAACACCTTCAGTAAGATGTGGGGCATCTCCACACCGGAAGAAGCAAGGGCAAAGATTGAAGAACAGAAGAAAGAAGCGCTTGCTTCTCTGGAAGGCGAACCGAAAAACCTGGAGGAACAGGCGATCTCCCTGATCGGAACAGATATCTATGAGAAACTGATCAAAGGCTATACACAGAAACAATGGGGAAGAGCATGTACAGAACTTCCTTCGTTCATTATCAAAAGGCTTCCGGTCCGTTTCATCTATGATAACAACTATTTTGATGCACTGTTCCAGGGAATTCCGGTCGGCGGCTATACACAGATCGTAGAGAAACTTCTGGATGGAACTGAGGTGCGTCTCTCTACGGATTATCTGGAAGAAGTCAAAAAAGCAAAAGCGCAGGGATGTGAAAATCCGGAAACGCTGGGGCTTGCAAAGAAAGTTGTCTATACCGGACCGATCGATGCATACTTTGACTATTCATTGGGGACGCTGCAGTATCGGCGTGTGGAATTTGAAGAAGAGATTCTGCCTGTAGATAATTATCAGGGAAATGCTGTGGTCAATTATACGGATGCGGATACTCCTTTTACCAGGATCATTGAGCACAAGCATTTTGAGTTCGCCCACAGATATCACGCAGATGGTTCCCTGCTGACACCGGAAGAAGAGGCAGCAGATCCAAAGACGATCATTTACCGCGAGTATTCCGTGGAATGGAAGATTGGTGATGAGCCGTATTATCCGGTCAATGATGATGCGAATAACGCTCTTTATGCCAAATATAAAGCGCTGGCAGACCAGGAGAAAAACGTGATCTTTGGCGGACGTCTTGGTGAGTACAAGTACTACGATATGGATGTTGTGATTAAAGTGGCGTTAGAGAAAGTGCAGGAAGTTATTTCTGCAGGTTGACCAGATCCTCAAAGAAATCCGGATAAGATTTTGTGACGAGCTCTGCGTTGTTGACCTGCACCGGCATCTCGCTGATGCAGCTGGCGATAGCACTCATCATGGCGATCCGGTGGTCATGACAGGATGTGACCTTTCCGCCCTTCAGAAAGTGTTTTCGGTTTTTGACCGGATCATCCGCTGACGGACCGGAGATGATCAGACCATCTTTGAATTCCCGGATATCAGCACCTAATTCTTTTAAACTGTCACGAACCGATTTTAAGCGGTCAGATTCGATACCACGTAATCTGGCCGCATTTCTTATGATGGTCATTCCGGAAGCTTTGCAAGCCAACAGGGCAATAGCAGGAACCAGAGATGGAATGTCTGCTGCATCTACACGGATGCCGTGCAGATTACCGCCCATCACGGTGATAGAGTCGTGATTTGGTAAGATGGACCGGTATTCTCCGTATTGGCGGTAGATATCGATCTTGGCTCCGAATTCCCGGAGAATATCCAGTATTCTGGCATCATACTGCAGAGAATCGATGTTCATATTCGGGCAGACGATAGGTCCGCTGGTCAGAGCACCAGCGCAAAGCCAGTAGCCGGCCATAGACCAGTCTTTTTCCATGACCGGATGGTCTGGAAGGACGTAAGATTGATTGCCGCCGACCTTGAAAACATAAGTGATGTCCCCTTTGCCTTTTTCCATGGAAAGTTTAATCCCGCATGCTTTAAGGACGTCGATCGTCATCTGAATGAAGTTGATATGGGCGATTTCTCCCTGAATGATAAAAGTGCTGGTGATGGAAAGGAGAGGTGCGGCCATCAAAAGACCGGAGATAAACTGCGGGGAAACATCCCCCGGAATAATATAGGTGCCTCCTGTCAGCCGGCCGGAGATAGTGATCGTGCCATTTTCTTTTTCTTCGTGCCGGATCCCATGCACCTTTAATGCTTTATAAAGTGCTTTGGAAGACTTTTCAGTCAGAAAACTGCCGGCATGGAATTCGCAGGTTTTACCCAGAGCAGCTGCAACCGGCAGGATCAGTTTGTAAGTGGAACGGCTGTCACCGCAGTCCAGATAGCAGATCTCTCTGCCGATCACCGGACCGCGTTCCGTTTTGCCCAGTCCCAATCCCTCAATGCAGCGGATCGTGGAAACGATATCCCGGGAAATGTTTTTTAATTGAATCACATCAGTCTCGCCTGCAAGTGCCTGTGCAATAAGCCACCGGTGAGCGAGATCTTTGGATTCCGGGATGTCGACGCTGCCGCCGAATTTTTTATTCGGGATCGTTACGTTCATATTTA
>JAFWCK010000076.1 GCA_017536965.1 Lachnospiraceae bacterium
GAAACGATCAAAACTCCCCGTTCAGAGAGATCCTTCCGGTCATCCAGGATGCTCCTTCCTACATCTTCAACGCCGGAGTTATCCACATAGATGCCGCCTGACTGCACATGTCCGGTCACTTTCCCTTTCTTCTCATTCAGCTCCAGGATATCACCCGTGTCGATCAGAAAAACATGATCCTCATCATAACCCATATTATAGGCGATCTGTGCATTGGCGATCCTGTGGCGGTATTCGCCATGCACCGGAACAACATATTTTGGTTTCAGGAGTGTATAGATCAGTTTAATCTCTTCCTGGCAGGCGTGTCCGGAAACATGGGTCTGTTCAAAGACCACTTTAGCTCCCATGGCAGATAGCTCATTCATCACATTTGCCACTGCCTTTTCATTACCTGGGATCGGATTGGATGAGAAAATGATCACATCGTTGCTCCGGATGTTGATCTTTTTATGGTTCTTTGCGGCCATACGGGAAAGAGCTGCCATACTTTCTCCCTGGCATCCGGTCGTGATGATCACGATCCTGTTATCCGGGTAATTCCCCAGTTCATCTATAGAGATCAATGTGTTTTTAGGCATATTGATATAACCCAGTTCCGTTGCCGTCTCAATGACATTGATCATAGACCTGCCTTCCAGGATCACTTTTCTCTTATATTTATAAGCGGTATTGATGACCTGCTGTACCCGGTCCACATTAGAGGCGAATGTTGCAACGATGATCCTCTGCTTCTGATGCTCTGCAAAAAGGGCATCAAATCGTTCTCCAACTGTTGTCTCACTCATGGTGTAGCCCGGACGCATAGCATTTGTCGAATCGCTGAATACCGCCAGCACACCTTTTTGTCCCAGTTCTGCCATTCTCCACAGGTTCATTGCATCCCCGTATACCGGTGTATAATCCACCTTGAAATCGCCGGTATGATAGATGAGCCCTGCCGGCGTACGGATCGCAATTGCAGCAGCATCAGAAATACTGTGATTGGTCCGGATAAACTCAACCTTGAAATCGCTCACATAGAACTTTTGTCCATAATCTACAACCTTCAGTTTGACACTATCTAACAGTTTCGTCTCTTCCAGTTTTTTTCGGATAAGTGCGATCGTCAGCTTTGTTCCATAAATCGGAACATTGATCTCTTTCAGAATATACGGGATCGCGCCTATATGATCCTCGTGTCCATGCGTAATAAAGAATGCCTTGACCTTGGATTTATTCTGTTTCAAATACGTGATATCCGGGATGATCAGATCAATCCCCAAAAGCGTATCATCTGCAAATGCCATGCCGCAGTCAATCACCACGATCTTGCCGTTATACTCGATCGCGGTCATATTCATTCCAATCTGTTCCAGTCCTCCCAATGGGATCACTTTCAGACTTTCGGAAAGCTGTTTTGTTTTAACTGCCGCGCTCTGCTTCTTATTTACAGCAGTCTGTTTCTTTTTTGCCGAGTCCTGCTTTTTTACCGGCTGCTTTTTATTCGCTGCAGTCTGTTTTGCCGCAGTGGTCTTTTTCTTATTCTGATTTTGTTCTTTCTGTTTTGGCGCAGTCTGTTTATTTCTGCCTGCAGACTGCTCTGCTTTCGCTTTTCTTGCCATAATCCTCCTTCAAATCTTCACAACTTAAAAACAGGGTATTCCCCTATTTTTACTCAATAGAAAACAGAGTTGACCTTCAACTCTTAAAAGTATATTTGTGCGCATACGGTCCTGTTCGCCGGTGCCGTAAGCAAATTAAATCAAATCCTCATCTTCCAGCAGCTCCGAGAAGATCCCGGCTACTGCATTCAATTCTGCATCATCGACCACAAATTCGTAGATGCTTTCTATATCCTCCGGTGCAGACACATCTTTCATAATATAAGCCTGTGTTTCCTCGTCCATACTGTCGCATACCAAAAGATAGCTGGTATTATTCAGCCTGGTTTCCTCTTCGACAAAAAACTCTTTTGTCTCGCCGTCTTCACCTGTAATAATGATCTTGTTATCTTCCATGCGGTCTATCTTACCTGTACTCTTTACGATCTGTCAATTTTCTTTTTTTGATCCTTCTTCCCTGGAGCGGTTTAAAAATTCATCCAGGATATGACAGGCTGCCAACTGATCGATCACTTTTTTCCTGTCTTCTTTTTTCACCTGCATGATTTCCAATTCCTCATCAGAAGCAGTTGTTGTATACCGTTCATCCTGTAAATAAACAGAAAGATCGGTTCTTGCCTTTAACCGGTCAGCAAACTCTCTTGCCTTCTTCGCCCGTTCTCCTTCTGTCCCGTCCGGCATTAATGGAAGACCAACCACAATTGCTTCAATCTGTTCTTCCTGAATCAGTGCCTCGATCCGCGCAAGTGTTTTTCGCAGGCGTTTCTCGCTGTCCCGGAAGATCGTTTCTTTCGGATGTGCTACTTGAAGAAGGGGATCTGATACAGCTACCCCTACTGTTTTTGTTCCATAATCCAAACCCATGATCTTTCCGGTCATACTGCGAATCATTTCTCCTGTCACGTCCACTAATATAAAGAAAAGCGTCCTGCTTTGCAAGACGCTTGTGATTCGATCATTTTTTCAGCTTATTGGTGATATAAAACCGGACCGCTTCTTCGATCAGATCATCCCGTTCCACTTTGGCGATGATCCCTCGCGCATTATTGTGGCTGGTGATATATGTCGGATCGCCCGACATGATATATCCAACGATCTGATTGACCGGATCATATCCTTTCTCTGCAAGCGCTGCATAAACCCGCTCAAAGACCTCTCCCACTGTCGGGAGTTCTTCTTTCGGAATCTTATAATGTTGGGTGAAATATAAATTATTATCCATATACGATACCCGTCATTTATTATTTAAAACATTTGTAACAGTTTTGTAAAAATTTCAGTATACAGATTTTACATCATAAAAAACGGAAAAGCAAGTAAAATTAACAAAAAAATGCATTCCAGTTTCCTATTTCAAAATCAGTTCCCCGTTCCACATTTCTGCCTTTTTCGGGACAAATGTTACGATTTTATTAATTAGTTTTTCTTTTGTATGGATCGCACATTTCAGATAATTTTGAGAAAAACCGATCTGATAAACGTCTTCATCAAGCGTTGCTTCCTCTTCAACCAGAACAGCCAGCTCTTTTCCGATGAAAGAAGTCAGGTACTCTTTCTGCATTTTGCCTCCCAAAGCCATCATGGAAGCCACGCGGGTTTCCTTTTCTGCCCGGGTCAGCTGATCCGGCATCTGATCTGCTTTGGTTCCTTTTCGTCTGGAGAACGGAAAGACGTGAAGTTCCGAAAAGGCAGCCTCTGAAACCATACGCATGGACTCTTCAAAATCTTCCCTGCTCTCTCCAGGAAAACCAACGATCACATCTGTAGTAATGGCTGCATCCGGAAAGTATTCCCTGATCAGGCGGACAGCGGAAAGAAACTCTTTCGCACTATAGTGGCGGTTCATCCGCTGCAGGGTCCTGTCACATCCACTTTGCAGTGATAGATGAAAATGCGGACAAAATGTTTCACAGGAAGAAAGCTTCTGCAGGAACTCTTTGGTTATGATCCTTTCCTCCAGGCTGCTGAGCCTGACCCGTTCAATCCCGTCCACTTCATTTACAAGTGAAACGATATCCGCCAGGAGCACGGTGCCGTCTTTATAATCACTAAGATCAATGCCTGTCAGCACGATCTCTTTGTATCCGTTTTGCGCAAGCGTCTGCACTTCATTGCGGATATCTTCTATCCCTCTGCTCCGGCTTCGTCCTCTGAGATATGGAATAATGCAGTAAGAACAGAATCTGTCACATCCGTCCTGGATCTTCACATAAGCTCTGACATGATCTCCCTGATTGGAAATTGATTGTTCCTCATAGACCGTACAGTGTGTCAGATCCTCATAAAGGATCCTTTCTGAGTTGTTTTTCTTCTGCTGCAGGAAAGAGCAAACCGCCTCCAGCAATTTGTTCTTTTCATTATTGCCGACTATCATATCGATGGTCTGATCTCGCAGCAGTTCTTCTTTGACTTCCTGTGCATAACAGCCTGTTGCTACGACAATCGCATCAGCGGATCTTTTCTTGCAGCGATGAAGCATTTGTCTGGACTTCCGCGCTGCTTCTGCCGTCACAGAACAGGTATTTACAATATAGACATCTGCAGCATCCTGAAAGTCCACAATTGTAAATCCATTCTCCTGAAACTGTTCCAGAATGGCTTGTGTTTCATATGCATTCACTTTACATCCCAAAGTATGGAAAGCAACTCTC
>JAFWCK010000077.1 GCA_017536965.1 Lachnospiraceae bacterium
GTTTCCAGTTTGTCCGCCAGGGATATTTCAGTGTGGACCCGAAAGATTCTGTGGATGGAAAACTGGTCTTTAACCGGATCGTTTCACTGAAGAGTTCTTTTAAACTGCCAAGTTAAATATCAAATGATCTCTGTATTGATCTGCCTGGTGCTGCTGCTTCTTTGTGGAGCGGTGCTTGGCATTCTAACGAACAGAAGAACCGAAGAATGTGTGCCCGTGGTTTTTACGGGCACCATTGTTTTTCTGTATCTTTTTTACTGCGTCAATTTGCTCGCTGTGGGGCGGTTCGCGTTGTATACGGGAATCGTCGTTCTGCTGGTGTTTGGTGTCCTGCGGCTAAGCAAGATGCATTCATGGAAGTCTTTCTGGCGCGGTTTTTTCTCGCCGGGGATCATCCTGATTCTGGTGTTATCCGTTTTATTTGTGATCTTTTCCGCCGGTCTGATGCCGTCTGTCTGGGATGAACTTAGGCTCTGGGCGGCGATGCCGAAAGCTCTGCATTATTCACAGAGTCTGCAGGTGGGAGAGGGGTCACTCCTTTATTCCACAATGCAGTCTTATCCGCCGGGGATGGCACTTCTGGTGTATTTCTTTACATCCTTTGCTGGCGGATTTTCCTATGGGAGCATTTTCGCTGTCTATTTCATTTTCGTCGCAGCACTGGTGCTGCCGGCGATGAAAAATCTTACCTGGAAACAGTGGTATGTGTTCCCTCCGGTCTTTTTCCTGCTGATCCTGATGCCGATCTTACTGACAGTCAGTGGTGCTGAGGCAAGCGGGGATTGGAATTTCTTTTTCACTTGTCT
The DNA here is from genome assembly GCA_017536965.1 of Lachnospiraceae bacterium. Taxonomy (GTDB): domain Bacteria; phylum Bacillota; class Clostridia; order Lachnospirales; family Lachnospiraceae; genus RGIG5612. The sequence goes on from JAFWCK010000077.1 coordinate 807, forward strand.
GTTTATCGATCCGATCCTGGGATGTCTGATGGGACACGCGTTTTATCAGGCGGTCCATCGGCCTTCCTGTGACTGGTTTTCCACGCTGGCGTTTGCGTTGGCTCTTTTTGTCCTGCCTGCGATGAAAAATATCGGAGCGCTGTATGCCGGCGTGGCCTTTTTGACTGCGTTTGTCGTGGCCTTGATGGAGAAGGAGAAGAAGGGAAGGAACATCCTGTTTGCCATCATTCCTGTGGCTGGCGCAGCCGTTTCTTATCTTTCCTGGCAGTGGATCATCCGCGCACGAGGAACCGGCGAGTTTATCGATATGCAGCTGTCTTCCTTTACCGGGGAAAAATTTCTGAATGTGTTAAAAGGGATGACTACATGGGGAAAGATCCCGTTCCTGTACTACGCACTGTTCTTTATTCTTGTCGGGATCGTGCTGACGTTTGTGGTGAAAGATCTTCCTAAAAGAACGGCGCTGATCGGAACAAGCGGTTTTGTGCTTTCTTTCCTGATCTTTTTCTATGGTTATGTCAGTCATTATGGATGGATGCTTTCTTCCATTCACAGGTATACATCTACGTTTACGTTCGCTTTCTTTATCTATCTGCTGATGAGGACAGTCTCCGGGATTCATTTCTCCGGCGGCGTCTCGTTTGTGAGATCAATACGGAAAGCTTATCTGCTTCTCCTCCTGGGGCTTCTTTTGATGGCCTGCGGCATCTTCCTCCTTTTCCGTGCCAAACACTGGCAGCTGGAGAATCAGTCATGGAGCGATGCCGAGCGGATCATAGCAGAGGCAGATGCTTATGTGGGTTCTGCGGAAAGTTCCGGGAAACATCCGGAGCAGTCTGCAAAGTGTTATCTTGCCCTTGGCGGTGACATCCGCAGGCAGTCCCAGCGTCATGAGACCTATGCACTGTGTGCAATCGGATCCAATGTGAATATCCGGAATATCTGGTGCGACAAACTGTTTAATGAAGCGGAGGATGGCGTGATCACGGATCCGGAAGAGATGACTTCTATCTGGGCGTCTCATTTGCTGCGGGATGGCTATGAATATGTGATCTTTGCGGATCCGGATGAGGATATCCGGGAGGTCGCTGCGATGATCGCACCGGAGCTTGGCGAAGTGAAGGATGGGATGGTTGTGAAAGTTGTTCCGACAGATTCTTCTTATGGCATCACTCTGATCCCTTAGGTATTTGTCACTTCCTTTTTCCCATGGTTTTGCTATAATTGGAATAGAATCTAAAGGGGAGATCATTATGGAATCAATCAATGTTACAAAACTGGATGAGAGGGCAGTCTTACCAACTTACGGCAGCGAGTTTTCTGCAGGGGCTGATCTATATGCATGCCTTTCGGAACCGGTTGTGATCGCGCCGGGTGAAGCGGTCCTGATCCATACGGGACTGGCCATGGAGATCCCGATCGGCTATGCGGGGCTGATCTTTGCCCGCAGCGGGCTGGCAACCAAGCAGGGACTGGCACCATCCAATAAAGTCGGCGTCATCGACCCGGATTACCGTGGCGAGATCATGGTATCCTTGTTTAATCATTCCAAAGAGGAGAGAGTCGTGGAGCATGGCGAACGCATCGCCCAGCTTGTACTGACTCCTTTTTTGACTGCATCCTGGAATGAGGTGGAAGAACTGAATGAGACGGTCCGCGGCGCAGGCGGTTTTGGCAGCACGGGAACCAAGTGAGAAATTGCACAACTGCAGTTTATATATTAGGAGGACTATATGGTTTATTCAAAAGAAGTAGAACTGATGTGCCCTGTGCACAGCGGGGCTGATCATGGACCGGCGCCGATCCCGCAGGAAGGGGAATGGACAAAGGTCAAAGAAGTCTCGGATATCAACGCGCTGACGCATGGCATTGGTTGGTGCGCACCGCAGCAGGGAACCTGTAAACTGACACTGAACGTAAAGAACGGCATCATCGAAGAGGCTCTGGTGGAGACGATCGGATGCTCTGGCATGACGCATTCGGCGGCTATGGCTGCTGAGATCCTTCCGGGAAAAACCATCCTGGAAGCACTCAATACAGACCTGGTCTGTGACGCCATTAATACGGCTATGCGTGAACTGTTTTTACAGATCGTTTACGGCCGCAGCCAGACAGCTTTTTCAGAAGGTGGTCTGCCGATCGGTGCCGGCTTAGAGGATCTTGGAAAGGGCCTGCGCAGCCAGATCGGTACGATGTACGGAACTAAGGCAAAAGGACCTCGTTATCTGGAGATGACAGAGGGGTATGTGACCAAGATCGCATTGGATGCAGATGATGAGATCATCGGTTATCAGTTTGTCAGTCTGGGCAAGATGACGGATTTCATCCGCAAGGGTGATGACCCGAACACAGCCTGGGAGAAGGCAAAAGGCGAGTATGGTCGTGTAGCGGATGCGGTCAAACTGATCGATCCGAGAGAAGAATAGAAAGGAGGAGATGACATGGCATTATTTGAATCGTATGAAAGACGAATCGCGCAGATCGAAAAGGTTCTGCAGCAATATGGGATCTCCTCTCTGGAAGAGGCAGAGCAGATCACAAAAGAGAAGGGACTGAACATTTATGATCAGGTCCGGGCTATTCAGCCGATCTGTTTTGAAAATGCTTGCTGGGCATATACGCTTGGTGCGGCTCTGGCGATCAAGAAAGGGCAGACGAGAGCTGCTGATATTGCTGCTACATTAGGGGAAGGCCTGCAGGCTTTCTGCATCCCTGGCAGTGTGGCTGATCAGCGGAAGGTTGGCTTAGGTCACGGTAATCTTGGCAAGATGCTGCTGGAAGAAGAAACGGAGTGTTTTGCTTTCCTGGCTGGTCATGAGAGCTTTGCTGCTGCTGAAGGCGCTATCGGTATTGCAGAGAAGGCTAATAAAGTGCGGACAAAACCGCTGCGTGTCATTTTGAATGGTCTGGGGAAAGATGCTGCAAAGATCATCTCCCGCATCAACGGATTTACTTACGTGAAGACGGAAATGGATTATAAGACTGGTGAGTTGAAGGAGATCTCCCGTACGGCTTATTCTGACGGTGTGCGCGGACAGGTTCATTGTTATGGAGCAAACGATGTTGTGGAAGGCGTGGCTATCATGCACAAGGAAGGTGTAGATGTTTCCATTACTGGCAACTCCACCAACCCGACCCGTTTCCAGCATCCGGTGGCTGGCACCTATAAGAAAGAATGCACGGAGATGGGAAAGAAGTATTTCTCTGTGGCATCCGGCGGTGGTACCGGCAGAACGCTGCATCCGGATAATATGGCTGCTGGTCCGGCTTCTTACGGCATGACGGATACCATGGGCAGAATGCATTCGGATGCGCAGTTTGCGGGCAGTTCTTCTGTTCCGGCGCATGTGGAGATGATGGGCCTGATCGGTATGGGTAATAACCCGATGGTCGGCGCTACGGTTGCTGTGGCGGTTGCTGTAGCAGAGGCAATGAATAAATAAAACAGCTTTATTGTAAGAATTAGAAAAGCCTCCGCATGTGCGGGGGCTTGTTTTTCGTTTCTGCGTTCTTATTTGGCCAAATCCGGCGTTTTTCTGTTGGATTCAACCAAAGTCATGATGATCAGGCCGCCGATCAGGATAACGGAAATGCCAAGGGCAGAGAACTGTTTGATCATTTTGACTTTTTTCTTTTTCATTTTTATGATCCTTTCTGTTTTCAGCCTTCGTCATCATCGCCGGAGTCATCGCCTCCGTCGTCGCCCGTGTCATCGCCAGTGTCATCGCCTCCATCGTCGCCTGTGTCATCGCCGGAGTCATCGCCGCCTTCTTCTGTAGTGGTTTCCTGTTTTGAAGAACCGCTCCGTCTTGCTTCTACTTCATCAGCAGATAATTTATTTCCGTTCAGGTCGAAGTATTCCGTCCGCATTACTTTATCATCGTTTTCTTCGTCGACATGCTGTACCATCTGTCCGAAAACAATTCCGTCGGCATCTACAAGATCGGAACGACGGACTGTATATCCGTCTTCATCCTCTTCAATTGTCTGCACCGGCACTGGCTGATCGACCAGAGAGTAATCACTGTATTCATCCATATAGAGCTCCGTTACTGGTTCGCCGTTATAGATCTGTGTCATCATTGTTTTGATATTATTCAGCGATTGTACGTATGGCATGATGACATACAATGGCATACTTCCCATGGAGAAGGTTGGCTGCAGGAATGCTTCGCCTTCGGCTGCAACTTTGTGGATATTCCAGCCGCCGCCTTCTGCCAGCTGCTTCTTTACTAATGCGGAAATACTTTCCTTAGGCATGTTGGTTATACAGCAGCGTTCCAGTGTTTTTATCAGTTGTGAGTATGCGGTGAAGCCTGTGGAGGAAAGCAGCTTGTTAATAATGGCTTCGATGACAGCCTGTTGATGTCTTGCTCTGGCAGCATCACCATCCTCAAAACTGTGGCGCTCGCGGCAGAAGCAGAGTGCTTCATAGCCACTCAGATGGACATTGCCCTCCGGAATGATCAGGCCGTCGCTGTTGTCAAATTCGAATTCCATTTCGTTATAGACATCGATTCCGCCAACAGCATCAACGATATCGATCAGGGAAGAGAAGTTGACCCTGCAGTAATAATCAATATTGTAATCATAGAGATTACTTAAAGTATCCAGCTGGCACTGCATGCCGTAAACGCCTGCATGAGTCAGTTTATCTCTCGTTCCGTTGGACACTTCCGGCAGAATAACGTAATAATCACGAGGCGTTGTGACCATAAGGATCTCCCGGGAATTCGGGTTGACCGCAACAAGCATGTTCACATCACTTCTTCCTTCAAAAGTGACCTCGCCGTATTCGTCATTACCGCTGATATAGAAGAGGAATGGCTCTGTCGTGACATCGACTTTGCTGCCGGAGCTGATATCGATTGCATCTTTGATCGTGATCGTTTTTATGATCTTGACTTCTTCATCAAAGTTTTCATGAACGGATTCGATCGTTGTTTTGAAATTTCGGTTATAGATTACTGCCGGTACTTGTCTTGTGTACAGGGCATCGATCTGATTCATGACCGTGTCGTAGTCCTTTGTCGCAATGGATTTGCCGACTTCGTTTTCAATCTCATCTATGGCGGTCTTCAGGTTCAGAGGCTGATAGGTTGCCTGGATGCCAAAGGTATAATCCTTGGCGTCTTTGATGGAATTGGCCGGATCGTCTGCCAGAACGACGACATCTAGATAGGTATAGTTATAAACCGTTTCTTCCGTTACGGTTTCAATTGCCTTATTTGTGATGATCATATAATAGTTTCCGATTGCCAGCAGGATGCAGAGCACGATGCTGATGATCTTGCCAATCAACGGAAGCTTTTTATAACGCTTCAGTTGTGTAAAGAAGATGCCGCCCCAAAGGACAATAAGAATAATGATCACAGGAAGTAAAAACTTGAGCGGCAGAACGTTGAGTATCAAAAGGACGATGATTAGGCAGATAGAAAGAGCAGCCTGAAGTCCCAAAAGGATCCATGCTAAGACGTCTTTTTTCAGACCTTTTTGTTTACGACGGTTTCCGTTCTTTTGTTTTTGCGGATTAGATGGCCGGTTGTCATGCTTGCTGGTATGTCCGGAAGAAGCGTGCTGCGGTGCGGTGCGCTTTTGCGGCGTGGAAGTCTTTTGCTTGTGGCCGGCTTTCTGTTTTTTTTGACTGCCCGGACGGCTTGCAGAACGTTGCTGTGGTTTCTGACGGTTCTCTTTACGGGAAGCTTCCTGTTGAAAGTCATTAAATGTATCGTAATCATCACCGGCTGCTGATGTTTTGCGAGCAGTCGGCCGTACGTTATATGACGCTATGTTTCTACGCTGGGCTCCCTGAGCTTCCTGCTTTTGAGATTGTTTGTACTGTCCCCGGCTGTTTCGGGAAATACTTTGGTATTTTATAGTTCCGTTTGATTTGGAATCATTTCTCATTGTTTATTTCGGACTCCTTTTTTATTATCCGGATTATCTTATATAGAAATTGTGTCATTTGAGTGAAATGCACAGCTTGTATATTATAGTTTTTCTTCTATTAAATGGCAAGAAATTATTACTTATGTCCATTCAGGTCTGTTTTTTGTCCATTTAGGTTTGATTGGCTCCTGGCTGATTCTTTTTCTGCTACCGTAAGGCAGCACTCGTGAAAGGGGGTGATAGTATGGTCATTTCATTGCGGCTGTCCGAACTGGACTTCGAGCTGGTGAAGAGGAGCGCGATGAACCGGGATTTATCCGTTTCTGCTTTTA
>JAFWCK010000007.1 GCA_017536965.1 Lachnospiraceae bacterium
AGAACCATAAAAAGATCAACATCCGGAGCAACGATGTGATCATTTTCTCATCCAATCCGATCCCAGGTAATGAAAAGGCAGTGGCAAATGTGATGAATGGTCTATCTGCCATGGGAGCTAAAGTGGTCTTTGAACAGACCCATGTTTCCGGACACGCCTGTCAGGAAGAGATCAAACTGATCTACACACTTCTGAAACCAAAATATGTTGTTCCGGTGCATGGAGAATACCGCCACAGGATCGCCAATGCACAGATCGCCTATAATATGGGTTATGATGAGGATCAAGTTTTTCTGATCGACACGGGTGATATCCTGGAGCTGAATGAGAAGAAAGGGAAGGTGACCGGACATGTGCAGTCAGGCGGCATCTATGTGGATAACTCCGGCGTTGAAGATGTAGGAAGGAGCATCCTGGATGACCGGAAGGATCTCTCTGAACGGGGAGTTTTGATCGTTTCAGTCTGTCTGAATACCACAGAAGGCTTTGTGGTATCCGGGCCTGAGATATTTACCAGGGGCTGGGTCTATGACGGTGAGAGCGAAAAACTTATTGAAGATGTAAGGAAAATCATTTATAATGCATTAGTTGATTATTTGTCGCGCAACCATTACAATCGCGGCAAGGCGAAAATGATCATCGCTGATGAGGTTCGCAAGTATTTGAAGAATCACAATAATAAAGGCCCGATGATACTCCCGTTTATACTGGAGGTCGAGTAGGAGAACCAGATGGCTTACGATAATAGAAGAAGATATTCCGATTTTGACGAGCAGGATGATTTTAACCAGGAGCAGAATTATACTGGTACGATCCGCGAAAATCTGGAAAAATACAGATCAGATAATGTGAGAGCTGCAAAGGCAAGACAGTCCAGCGCTTCCAGAAAGAAGAAAGACAAGGAAGTGGAACAAAGACGCAGGGCTGCTGTGAAGGCGGCACGTAAAGGAAAAAAGGTGCGTGTGATCGTCCGCCTTTGCATTGCAATCCTTGTGATCGCAATCTGTGTAGTTGCGTTTCTTTTGACTTATAAGCTGTTCTATGATGTAGCTGTAGATGAGGAAAATAAGACAAAAGTCGAGATCACCATTCCGGAAGAGGGTATTTCGGATGAAGAGGTCGCCGAGTTCCTTTATGAGAACGGATGCATCTCAGATAAGAGGCTGTATAAATACAGAACTTTGATCTACGATGCAAAATACGTTCCGGGAACCTATAAAGTCAGTCCTTCCTATACCACAGAGAAGATCATTAACATCCTTTCCGGTTATGATTACTCAGACGGCACCATGGACGAAGACTGACCTCGTACCTAAGCAGACAAAAAACTAAAAAGCACTTCCAACGGAGGTGCTTTTCATTTATAATCCAGCCGTATGATCATCAATGAACGATTTACTTCATATCTGCATTCTATGGAGGACGATGTTCCTTCCTTTTTTGAGGAACTCCGAAAAAAAGCAGAGGCAGATCATGTTCCGATCATCCGCAGGGAGAGCGAGCGTTTTTTAAAGACGCTTCTGGCCATCCATGAGCCGGCGTTCATTCTGGAGATCGGTACCGGAGTCGCATATTCTGCGTTAGTGTTTGCAGCATCCTGCAAACAGGTTAAACAGATCACAACGATCGAGAATTATCTGCCGCGGATTGAATCTGCAAAAGCCAATATTAATGATTTTTATGAGCAAGAGCTGCGGCAAAGGGAAGATCTTAAGATCGATCTTTTGGAGGAAGATGCAGTTCGTGCCGTTTCCCATCTGGAATCGCCGTTTGATTTTATTTTTTTGGATGGACCAAAGGCACAGTATATTGTGATGCTGCCAGATTTGGTCCGGCTGTTGAAACCAGGCGGTGTCATGGTGGCAGATAATGTACTGCAGGAAGGGGATCTGATCGAATCCCGCTTCGTTACGCCAAGGAGACAGCGCACGATCCACGAGCGCATGAGAACGTTTATCTGGGAGACCATGCATCATCCTCAGCTGACCAGTTCACTGCTGACGGTGGGAGATGGAATGATTGTGAGTGTTAAAAATGATAAGCAATGACAGATTGAAAGCAAATAAACCGGAGTTATTAGTGCCTGCAGGCAGTCTTCCTGTATTAAAAGTCGCTGTCCTTTATGGAGCAGATGCGGTCTATATCGGAGGAGAGGCTTTTTCCCTGCGTGCCAATGCACATAATTTTACATTGGATGAAATGCGGGAAGGTGTACAGTTCGCACATGACAGAAATGTGCGCATCTTTGTGACAGCCAATATTTTTGCGCATAATCAGGACCTGGAAGAATGCCGTTCTTATTTTTCAGACCTGAAAGATATGGGGATTGATGCCTTGATCATCTCGGATCCGGGCATCTTCCAGTTGGCAAAGGAGATCCTTCCGGAAGTGGAAATCCATATCAGTACACAGGCTAATAATACCAATTATGGCACATACCGGTTCTGGCATGAGCTTGGGGCAACCAGAGTTGTCTGTGCCAGGGAACTGAGTCTGGAAGAGATCCGTCAGCTGCGCAAACATATTCCATCTGATATGGAAATCGAAACTTTTATTCATGGAGCAATGTGTATTTCGTATTCTGGCAGATGTCTTTTGAGCGCATATATGACAGGACGGTCAGCCAATATGGGAGACTGTACGCATCCTTGCCGCTGGAAATATGCACTGGTGGAAGAAACACGCCCTGGTGAGTATATGCCGGTCATGGAGAATGACCGCGGGACATATATCATGAATTCCAAAGATCTGTGTATGATCGAGCATATCCCGGAAATGATCGAAGCAGGAATCAACAGCTTCAAGATTGAAGGGCGTATGAAGAGCGCTTTGTATGTGGCCACCGTTGCAAGAACTTACCGGATGGCCATTGATGATTATTTTGAGGATCCGGAAAAATATAAGAACAGACTGGATTTTTATCGGGAAGAGATATCCAAATGCACTTATCGTGAATATACCACAGGGTTTTTCTTTGGAAAACCGGATGAGACCACACAGATCTATGATGAAAGTACTTATGTAAAAGAATGGATCTATTTAGGGATCATCGGAGAAGAAAAACGCGAGGTGAATGGGGATATCTATTATAAGCTGGAGCAAAAGAATAAGTTTTCTGTCGGTGATGAAGTGGAGATCATGAAGCCGTCCGGAGAAACGATTATTGCAGCGGTGAAGGATATGATAGATGAAGAGGGGAATCATATAGAAAGCTGCCCGCATCCAAAACAGATCTTTTATGCGGATTTCGGAGTCAGCCTTACGGCTTATGATATGATCCGTTTCCACCCGTAATACAAAAGTTGCATTCTTTCGGAAGAGAACATAAGATTATATTTCAGAAAACGACAGGAGGATTAATATGAGTCAGGCTAAAGTAGACAAATATAAGGAAGACAAGAAAAACCGGAAAAAGATCGTTGCGCGGGAAAAACGGACACGAGTGATCTGGATGATCGTCGGCATTGTCGTGATCGTTGCGGTTGTTCTGGTGATCGTATTATCCATTTTGAATAAACTGTTATAACTATGTACGCCAGCGTTCCGACCAAGATATGGCGGACCCTTGGTCCCGTCGTGATCCATTTTGCCATCTATTTTGTGGTAATCTATCTGGCTGCGTTGATTTTTGCAAAATCAGGCAGCCCTCTTTCCCTGGATGCTTATATGGGAAACCATTTTGCACTGATCACAATCATTGCTTTGCTGATCTCTTTTGTTGTCAACTTCTTGTATTTCCGGCGTGATTATGTAAAACAATCAGATTATCTGAAGAAAAACCCGGTTCATCTGCTGTGGGTATTCCTGATCGGGCTGCTGATGTCTCATGCACTCAGCATTCTGCTTTCTTTATTGCCGCTGGATAATCTTCTGGGCAGTTACCAGACAGTAGAAAATGAGCTCTTCGGGGCATCCTGGATCTTAGTCGTGATCCGTGCGGTCATTGTGACCCCGGTAGTGGAAGAACTTGTATTTCGGGGGCTCGTTTTCCGCAGGATGAAAGAGTATACCAGCTTCTGGCCGGCAGCCATTGTCAGCTCTGTCTTGTTTGGGCTTTACCATATGAATCTGATCCAGGGAATCTATGCCTTTCTGTTTGGCATTATCATTTGTCTTTTATATGACCGTTACGGACATCTTGCCGCAGCTATCCTGGTTCATTTCGGGGCGAATCTCCTGTCTGTGATCCTTCAGTATGCAAATGTTTCCTATCCGGCTTTATGGGTTTATATTGTTGTCATGGTGGCAGCAATCATTGTTTCTGTGGCAATTTACCGATTCCTGATCAAAAAAAGAGAGGAAAATTGAAAAAATCATACAAAAAATTGAAATTTTATTGTATGTTTTAGATAATCATGCTATACTTTACCGAGTCCTGAAAAAAAGGAAAATATTAACATTTTTTTATACATGAAAGGAGACCCTCACGCATGGAATTCAGAGAGGAAGTAATCAAGATTCTTATTGAAAAAGCAGCTAAAATGTTTAATCTTGACCCTGCTACATTAGGGCCGGAAACAAGCTTTAAAGATGATTTACAGTGTAAATCAGCCAACATCGTACAGTTCACAACTGCTCTTGAAGATGAATATGATATCGAAGTTCCTTATATGGAATTTAACAGAAAAGCTACCTTCAAAGAAGCAGCAGATTATATTGCAGAACTCTGCGACGAATAATCAGCATGGAAAGATACCACTCCCGCTTCTGCGGGGGTGGTAATATTTTTTTTAGGAGAAATAATTATGGACTTAATGGAAATGATTTTTGAAAAGGCAAAAGCAAATCCGCAGAGAGTTGCTTTTCCGGAAGCTACAGAAGAAAAGATGCTTCAGGCTGCTTACGAAGCACATACAAAGGGATACTGCAAAGCAACGCTGGTTGGTGATCCGGCTGAGATCAAAGCAGCAGCAGAAAGCTTTGGGATTGATATCAGCGGCATGGATATTTATGACAATACGGATGCAGAACAGAATGCAGCTGCATTTGAAAAGTATGTGGCAGAGTATTCCGATATGCTTAGCATCAAGTCCCTGACCAGAAAAAGCAAAGACCCAATGTATACGGCTATGGTTCAGCAGTGCCTGGGTATGTTCGATGTTACTTTTGCGGGATTAACACATACGACCGGTGATGTGATCCTCGCTGCTACGACGATCATCGGATTAAAGGATGGCATTGATACTCCTTCTTCTACCGGATTGTTTGTCATTCCGGGCTATGAGGGAAGTGAAGGACAGTATCTGCTGTTTGGAGACAGTGCTGTCTGCACCAAACCTTCACCTGCAGAGAGAGCATCCATTGCTATCTCCGCCTGCGAGACTGTTAAAGGTCTGCTTGGATGGGAACCAAGATGTGCAATGCTTTCTTTCTCCACGGACGGAAGTATGGAAGGTGAAATGGTAGATGATATCCGTGAATCTGTCCGCATCGCGAATGAAAGAAGACCGGAACTGGCTATCGATGGAGAATTCCAGCTGGATGCTGCAATTGATCCGAATGTCGCAGCGAAGAAGGTTAAGAGAGAATCCAAGGTAGCGGGCAAAGCCAATATTATTATCTGGCCTGACATCAATGTAGGCAATATCGGCGTGAAGCTGGTACAGTTTTTTGCAAAAGCAGACGCACCGGGACCATTCCTGCAGGGATTTAAGAAGATTGCTTCTGACTGCTCCCGTTCCGCTCCTGTTTCCGAGCTGGTAGGCAATATCGCAATGTGTGTCGTGCGTGCAGCAAATGAGGAATAAAAAGTGAGAGATTATCAGGAAGAATTTGATAAACGAGTTGCATGGATCAGAAATCTGGTGGAAAGCGCAGGCTGCAAAGGAATCATCTACGGTAATTCCGGAGGAAAAGACAGCGCACTGGTTGGGATCCTTTGCAAGGCCGCTTGTGATAATACCGTTGGTATTATTATGCCTTGTGCATCAAAACGGAATTATCAGGAAGACATGAAAGACGGGATCGATGTGGCAGAACAGTTCCATATTGAATACCGTGTTGTGGATCTGACGAGAGTTAGGGAAACATTACTGGAAGAAGCGAAGAAAGCAGCTGATGTTCTGACGGATGCAGCAATCTCAAATATTGCACCGCGTCTCCGCATGACGACGCTTTATGCGATCGGACAGAGCGAGGGAAGGCTGGTAGCAGGCACCGGAAACGCGGATGAACTGTATGTTGGGTACTATACCAAGTACGGCGACGGCGGTGTAGACTTCAATCCGATCGGGGATCTGAATGTCAGTGAGGTCTATGAATTTCTCGCCTGGCTGGATGCACCGGAAAACATCCGGACAAAGGCGCCGTCAGCAGGTTTATTTGACGGACAGACGGATGAAAAGGAAATGGGCATTAAGTATGATGAGATCGATGAGTTCCTGACGACCGGAAAGACAAATCCGCAGGCGCAGGAAAAGATCGAACGGATGCATGAGCGAAGTGAGCATAAACGGATCGGTGTCCGGTTCTTCCCAAACTGATAAGCATGAATGTATGAAAAAAGCTGTCACAGAAAACTGCGACAGCTTTTTTTGTAGCGGGAACTGGATTTGAACCAGCGACACTTCGGGTATGAACCGAATGCTCTAGCCAACTGAGCTATCCCGCCATAGACGTGAAAGATTTCTTTCAGTCGTGCTTTGCTATTATAGCACAACAAAAGCGGATTTCAACAATTATTTTGATCATTTCTGTAAATAGGCATCAATTGCTTCCAGGATACGTTCATCCATGGTCAGGTCTCCGTGGGAGACATCCGAAAGGGAAAGGATGACCGGCTCATTCGAAAAATGATTGCTAAGAGCGATAGAGTACTTCATCGGAACACGCTGATCTGCTTCAGAATATACGATCAAAGGCTGGATCGATACCTTGTTTGCATATTCCCCTGCATCCATCCGAAACGAGATCAGCAGTTTCATCGGGCCGTAAAAGACCGGCGTCACACTGTTGTAAAGATCAAAAGCAGATTCATATGGAGCCAGAAGGATCAATCCATCCGCTTCATATAACGAAGCTGCATAAGTGGCAGGACCGCTGCCAAACGAATACCCCATCAGATAAATGCGGCGGACATTATCTTTGGCACGAAAATAGCGGAAGATGGCAGCAGAAGCACTGCGGATATTGTCATCGGTCGGCTTGCCATCCGAAGTGCCAAAGCCCGGCCAGTCTACAACTGCAACATCAAAGTCCTGAAAATGATCATTATCTGTCATTTGTTTCAGAAAACGGAGTGCTGCCGTGGCACTGTCTTCGTTATAACCGCCGAAATACAGAAGCAGGTCTATTTTATTGCTCTCAGTATGGCTGCTCTGGTGCAGATGCCACCCTCGAAGATCGCCATTTCCGGAAGGAATTTTGATATCTTCTACCAAAGGAATATTGAGCGCCTGCTTTTCTGCAAATAGTTCTTCCAGTTCGATCAGCTGCAGCTCAGAGGCAGCTTCTTCGTTAAAAGAAGGCCGCACGATCACATGCGGTGTCACCAGATAAGTGACAAGGCAGTAAATGATCAGTACCGCTATTATGATTATCGGGATCAACCATCTGCGTCTTTGCTTCATAGATGGTATTATACACAAAAAAGAAAAAAGGTGTATAATGCCCCCAAAGGCTTTCCCCAAAAGGGATGCAGACAGGAGAGATTATGAGGATCGGACAAGGATATGATGTTCATCGTCTGACAGAAGGACGAAAGCTGATCATTGGCGGAGTGGAAATTCCATATGAAAAAGGGTTAGACGGACATTCAGATGCAGATGTTCTCCTGCATGCCATTATGGATGCCCTGCTTGGAGCAGCTGCTTTGGGTGATATCGGACTTCTTTTTCCAGATACCGATGAGCAGTTTTCTGGTGCAGACAGCCTGAAACTGCTGCAGAAGGTTAAGGATGTACTGGATGAGAAAGGATATTCCATCTGTAATATTGATGCGACTGTCATCGCACAGGAACCGAAGCTGAGACCTTATATAGATTTCATGAGGCAGAACATTGCGGAGGCACTTAAAATAGACGTCTCCCAGGTAAGCGTGAAAGCGACGACGGAAGAGCATTTGGGTTTTACCGGCCGCAAAGAGGGCATTGCTGCCCAGGCTATCGTATTGATTGACTTCTAGAGGTTTTTTGATACACTTTATAAAGTATGTAAATAACAGCGAAATGCTGATAACAGAGGATAAACGATGAGAATTTATAACACATTAACTGCCCGAAAAGAAGAATTAGTGCCGATCGAAGAAGGGAAGATCAAGATGTATGTCTGCGGACCGACCGTCTATAATCTGATCCATATCGGAAACGCCCGTCCGATGATCGTTTTTGACACGTTCCGCCGTTATATGGAATATAAAGGTTATGACGTGACCTATGTTTCCAATTTTACGGATGTAGATGACAAGATCATCAATAAAGCAATGGAAGAAGGCGTGGATTCTTCTGTCATTTCAGAACGATATATTGAGGAATGCAAAAAAGATATGGCCGGCATGAACGTCAAGCCGGCGACATATGCACCAAAAGCAACGGAAGAAATCGATGGTATGCTGGAAATGATCCAGACGCTGATCGATAAAGGGTTTGCATATGAATCAAACGGAACTGTTTATTACCGTACACGGAAATTCCAGGGATATGGAAAACTCTCTAAAAAGAATCTGGATGATATGCAGTCCGGACATCGTGAGATCAAGGTGACCGGAGAAGAAGAAAAAGAAGATCCAGCTGATTTTGTCCTTTGGAAACCGAAAAAAGAAGGAGAACCAAGCTGGCAGAGCCCATGGTCAGACGGCAGACCAGGATGGCATATTGAATGCAGCGTTATGAGTAAAAAATACCTTGGCAATACGATCGATATCCATGCGGGCGGAGAAGATCTGATCTTCCCACATCACGAGAATGAAATTGCACAGAGTGAGGCTGCAAATGGATGCATCTTCTCCAATTACTGGATGCATAACGCCTTTTTAAATATTAATGGAAGCAAAATGAGCAAGAGTCTCGGGAATTTCTTTACGGTCCGGGACATTGCCGCTAAATATGATCTTCAGGTACTTCGCTTCTTTATGCTGAGTGCTCATTACAGAAGTCCGCTTAACTTTTCGGATGAGCTGATGGAGGCTGCAAAAGCCGGTCTGGAACGCATTATCAACGCAAAGAAAAAACTGGACTATGCGGAGCAGCATGCAGAAGGAAGATCATTCTTTTTCGATGAGGGCGAAGATCAGGATTTCGGCGCTGAATATCTGGCTAAATTTGAAGCAGCTATGGATGATGACTGCAATACAGCTGATGCGATCGCTGCTGTCTTTGAGTATGTCAGAGCGATCAACAGTACTATTACGGATACTTCATCTACGGCTCTGGCAGAGCTGGCGGAAAAACGTCTGGTCACTATGTGTGATATCTTAGGCATTATTCTTGATAAGGAAGAGGAAACACTGGATGCTGAGATCGAGCAGCTGATCGCACAGCGTCAGGAAGCAAGAAAAGCAAAAGACTTCGCATTGGCAGACAAGATCCGTGACAAGATCACAGCCATGGGTATTGTTCTGGAAGACACCAGAGAAGGAGTTAAATGGCACAGGAAATAAAGGACATTGCTTCGCTGAATCTGGCGTTTCTTGGAGATGCTGTGTATGAACTGATCCTCAGGGAATATGTGGTCAGGCATTTTAAAGGCAATGTAAATGCTTTGAATAAGAAGACGACTGCTTATTCTAAAGCAGTGACACAGGCTCAGATCTCAGATATCCTTTTAGGCAAAACGGAAGACGGCTCCTGCTTTCTGAGCGAAGAAGAACAGACAGTGTTCCGCCGCGGACGGAATGCAAAAGGTGTTTCCATACCAAAAAGCTGCACCCCATCCGAGTATCGAAAAGCTACCGGCTTTGAGGCGCTGATTGGATATTTGCATCTGCAGGGGAAAAA
>JAFWCK010000078.1 GCA_017536965.1 Lachnospiraceae bacterium
ATCGCCACATGACTGAGCGGAGTGCGGACTGCTTCCAGAGCATCCAATACCGGCTGGCAGCGCAGGATCATACCCGCGCCGCCGCCATATGGGGAGTCATCCACATGACGGAAACTTCCCGGGGCATAATCGCGGATATCTATGATAGATAATTCAAGAAGACCTGCATTGACCGCGCGTGAGATCAATGGTGTCTTTTGAAAGTCACCGAATTGTTCCGGACAGATAGTAAGGATCGTAATTTTCATAGCAATGTTATAAGAACGGCTTTGCATCTTTATTCCGCTTTACATCTTCATTCCGCTTCGCAGAAATCAAAACCAAAAAAACCGGGCACTGCAGCTGCTGCCACAGTGCCCGTCATGTTAAAGATTAAATATGTAAGCTTGCCTGGAAGGCTTCGTTGACTGCCTCAAAGATCTGTGCTGCACGTTTCGCATCACCGATCACACGGACATCGGTCTCTGGTGCGCAGTGACGCAGCGTCTCTGCCTCTTCGGTCTTTGCCTTCATACCGAGTGCCAGAAGAACTGTATCTGCTTCGAAAGTCACCTTTTCGCCTGTCTCGACATTTTCTGCGATAACAGCTGTCGGTGTGATCTCGATCAGCTTCATGCCATAATGCAGACCGTAGCCTTTTTCATTGGCAATGTTCAGCATTTCTCCACCAGCAGCTCCTGCACTTCTGCGCAGAACCATCATGCTCTGGGATTCCGGAGCCATCTCGATCAGATCGACCTGTTTGCCCTGCTCACCAAATTCAAGCAGCGCTTCCATACCGACAGAACCGCCGCCAACGACCACCACTTTATTTCCGACAGCAATCTTTCCTTCCTCTGCATCCGGTGCCCATGCCACGTGCGGCAGGTCAATACCCGGAATGTTTTTAGGAATGATCGGATCTGCACCGATGGCGATGATCACAGCATCATAATTCTCCATATCCAGCATGTCCTTGGTTGCCTTTGTATTCATAAGGATCTTAGCGCCGTATTTTTCTGCATATTTACCAGCCTGGACACGCAGATATTTCAGATAATCTGCCACATCCTGTTTGAACGGCGGGTAAGCAGCCTTGATCACCTGGCCGCCAAGTTCATCCGTTGCTTCATACAGAGTAACATCGTGGCCGCGCTCGCAAAGTGTCATCAGAGCCTGGATTCCGCCAGGGCCGCCTCCTACAACAGCTACTTTCTTCTTCTCTACAGCTTTTGGTACCACGCCGTCACGAAGGACACTGGTCATAGCAGACATCGGGTTGACCGTACATGCGATCGGCTTCGGCACCATCAGATGCCGCATGCAGCCCGAGCAGCGCAGACACGGTCTGTGATCTTCCGGATGATTATGCGCATATTTGTTTGGCATATCCGGATCAGCCATCAGCGGACGACACATAGCCACAAAATCTGCCCACCCGTTTGCGATGATCTCTTCGGCCATGTCGATGCTCGTGATCGAGCCAACAGTCGTGACATACAGATCCGGGTATGCTTTTTTCACTTCGGCTGCATAATGGACGTTGAAGCCTCTGTCCATCATGAAGTTCTGCAGCCAGTTCCGCATATATTTTCCGCTGAAGTCACTGTGAAGACCGGCCGATACATGAATGATATCGATATGATCTTTCAAAAGTCCGATCAGCTTTAAGGTTTCATCAAAGTGCATGCCTTCTTCCGCGATCTCATCTGCAGAGATACGGAATTCAATTACGAAGTCTTCTCCGGCTTTTTCGCGGATGCTGTCGCAGACTTCGATCGCAAAGCGCGCGCGGTTTTCCAGAGATCCGCCATATTCATCGGTACGTTTATTATAGAGCGGGCTGGTGAACTGGCTGATCAGATTGCCGTGTCCGCCGTGAACCAGCACGACATCCATGCCGGCACGTTTCATTCTGGCTGCCGCATTACCAAACTTCTCCACGGTCTCTTTAATCTTCTCATGTGACATCTCGATAGATGCGATCGGCTCACGTCCCAGACGTTTCGCACGGTTTCTTTCGGTGGAAGAAATAAAGGATGAAGAAGAAAACGGTGCATGACCGACGGTCTCGAAGGCTGTGTTTTCTCCGTTATGGTTGATCTCCAGCGAAGCATGGCAGTCGTACTCCTTGCACATGTCCGCAAAGCGGGCCAGGTTCAGGATGCATGCGTCATTGTTCAGATTCAGCTGATACGCTTCGTCCTTGCTCTCCGTGATATCAATGGAAGAGTTTCCTACATATAACGTGCAGACGCCGCCGCGCGCAAACATGCGGAACCAGTCAATAAACTCCGGCGTGCACTGCCCGTCCGGGCTTGCAAGGTTCGGCGATGGCGGTGCCAGGACGATCCTGTTTTTAAAATCCACACCCCTGATCTTGACCGGTGAAAATACATGAGAATATTTTGAACTCATTTTGTCCTCCTCCCTGACTTTTAAATTCTGCCGATGTCAAGCGCGATGGTCTCGCCCATCTTGTTCGCATCTGCAATATTGTTCGGAACCATGCAGTCGCCAAGTGGATAGAACCTTCCGGCACAGTCATAAAGTGCCATCGCTTCATCTGCCAGTGCTTCCTGTCCGACCGCATAGATCACAGTATCTGCCGGGAAGTATTTCTCCCCGTCTTTTGTCTCGGCATAAACGCCGCCTTCATCGATCTTTGTTGCTTTTGTATTGAACTGGATCTCCATGCCGTTCTCTTTGAACTGGACTCCAATTGCTCCAACGCCAAGTGCGTTGTCGCCTGGATTCATTTTATCTGCCATCTCGATCACGGTCGCGTTTTTCCCAAGAGACTTCAGATAAAGTGCCAGCTCCGTGCCCACAAGGCCGGCGCCTAAAATAACAGCATTCTCTTTTACAAGATCCGGATTAACATAGACTTCCTCTGCGCCGTAAACGTTTGCGCCGTCGATTCCCGGAAGAGCCGGTTTCACCGGACGGGATCCTAAAGCAGCGATCAGAACATCCGCGCCAATTCCTTTCGCATATTCCGGTGTCACTTCCGTATTCAGGCGTACATCGATGCCTAAATCCGTGATCTTCTTTTCCTGCTGATCCAGGTATTCTTTTAAGTGTTTCTTGAACGGGACTTTATCCTCACAGCGGATATGGCCGCCCAGGCGGTCACTCTTTTCGCAGAGGATGACATCATGTCCGTTCTCTTTTGCCGTAATAGCTGCCCGCATGCCGCCGATACCGCCGCCAACGATCAGCACTTTCTTTGGTACAGCAATGGTCTGTGCCTTCTTAAGGGACAGTTCACGGTTGGTATCCGGATTCAATGCGCACCAGAACGCACCTCTGTTGATGCCGCTGGAGAAGCAGTAGAAGCAGCGCATGCAGTGAGTGATCTCATCATCTCTTCCATCTCTTGCCTTATTTGGCAGTTCCGGATCGCAGATCAAACCACGGCCGATCTCAACGATGTCTGCCGTGCCGCTTTTGATGATCTCTTCCATCATGGCCGGATCCGAAAGAGCGCCGACTGCGGAGATAGGAGTCTGTTTCATATGGCTCTTTACAATACCCGCATATTTAACGTTTACACCATCTTCCCTGTACATACATGGATGAGTCAGGGTCATCGTACGATAGCTGTCCGGAAGGCCTTCGCCGTAACCAACACTGCAGTTGATCAGATCCGCATGTCCTTCCAAAAGCTGTGCGAAAGCGGCACCTTCTCCATCGGCAGTATAACCGCCGTCGATGACCTCGGTAGAGCTGATTCTTACCTCAACCGGGAAGTCCTTTCCGCATGCTTTGTGGATGGCGTCCACAATTTCTATAGTAAACCGCGCCCGATTTTCCAGGCTGCCGCCCCATTGATCTTCTCTTAAGTTCGTCCGTCCGCACATGAACTGGTTCGGAAGCCAGCCGTGTCCGGCATGAACCATGACCATGCCAAAGCCGGCGTTCTGGCAGTTCTTTGCAGAAATAGCATATTTATCGATGATCTCCCAGAT
>JAFWCK010000079.1 GCA_017536965.1 Lachnospiraceae bacterium
GCTTTCTTCAAACCATTCTTTATGATAGATTTGTTTCAACCGCTCAACAATGGCTTTCTTCACGATCCGCTGAATGTCAGAAGGGCTGAACAATTTTGATGAAACCGAGGATGCTTTCTTGACCCAGAACTTTCCGTCTGCAGGAAGATATTTTTCCCATGGAAGGGCCTTGGTGTTTTCAAACAGTTCATCAAAGGTGCCTGCTGCAAACTCGCCTACTTTTAATAATACACGTTCACAGCTGCGCAGAAAGATGTTGGCGCGTGCCAGGCCATCTTCTTCTGCAAAGAAGAAGACTCTTCCATCTTCCACTTTTGCAATCTCATAACCCAGATCCTGAATTTCTTTTTTCAATACGGCTTCCAGACCAAAATGGCACGGAGCCACTAATTCCAATTTCATAAAAACGCCTCTGTACAGCCTTCCTTTCATGCGATTTTTTGTCAGCATACATAATTAGAATATCTATTTTGGGAAGAACTGCTTGCTTTTTCAATATGCGGCCGATAAACTGAATTTGAATGGCAACGGTCATTCAAATAATAACCCCTTATTATTTATTTATACTCCCCTCAAAAAGCCGGCTTCCAGTCGGCTTTTTGCTTTTATACCAAAAAGTCCAGGCGGCTTAGAGCGGTTCAGAAAAAAAGGCCGCTAACGGCGGCCAAAGGATCTGATCAGAAATACAACTCCGACAACAATTGCCACGATCAGGAAAATGGAACCGAAATTCCGGATACTGAACCGGATCAAAGAAATGACCAAAAGGATAGCAAGCACCACGATGATGCCCAGGATCACAAAGACTCCTCCGCATCCGGCTCCTCCCTGCAAGGGGGAACCCCCTTGTGCATTGCTTCTCTGCGCACCACCTCTGTACGGACCTTCTTCCTGGCCGGAGTAGGTGCCGTCTTCCCTGTAAGTTCCACTGTTTCCAGTGTTCCCGCTGCTCTTTCCGAAAATGCCGGAATTGATCCCGTCGGAATCATCGTAAGTGTCGGTACTGGTACGGTACGGCCCGTCATACCCGGCCTCTTCTGCAGCCCGGTTAGTAGAATCGATCAAGGTCTTCGCGATCAGACGCGGATCCCCCAGTTCTTCCACTACACTTTCTTCACTCGCTCCGTTTCCCATCTGGCCGGAGATATATGCTTCGTAATAACTGATCTGCGATTCTACTTCGCTGGTCGGGATCTGTCCCGTCAGCTGTCCGCGCAATATCGTTAAAAATTCGTTTTTACTCATGTTTTTCCTTTAAATACCCTGATAAAACATCAGCCCTCCAAATTAATCTGGAGGGCTGTCCGTGCATTAGAGGATTCGAACCCCCGACCTTCTGGTCCGTAGCCAGACGCTCTATCCAGCTGAGCTAAATGCACACATCACGCAAAGGCTATTCTACAACTGCACGTTCTGATTTGTCAACCTCTTAACTCGATTCGTGGAACGCCTCTGTTTTCTATGTAGTCTTTTGTGATGATCACAGTTCCAATACTGTCATCCTTAGGGATCTCATACATGATATCCAGCATGATCTCCTCAATGATCGACCGCAGTCCTCTGGCTCCAATGCCTTTCTTTTCAGCCCGCTGCGTCAGAGCTAACAGTGCGTCATCTTCAAACTCCAGTTTTACTTCATCCAGCTCCAGGAGCTTCTGATACTGTTTCAGAATTGCATTCTTAGGCTCTTTCAGGACCTGTACCAGCATTTCACTGGTAAGATTCTGCAGTGTCACAACGATAGGCAGACGTCCCAAAAATTCCGGGATCATACCGAACTCTCTTAAATCTTCTGACTCCACATGATCCAGGATGTTTTCGTCCTCGTCATATTTATCTTTCAGATCTGCGTTGAATCCGATAGAGGAATTCTTACGAAGTCTGGTCTTAATGATCTCTTCCAGTTCCGGGAATGCACCGCCGCAGATGAACAGAATGTTTTTTGTATTGATCGTGGTCAGCGGGACCATCGCGTTCTTGCTGCTGGCGCCAACCGGCACTTCCACTTCGCTGCCTTCCAAAAGTTTCAACAGTCCCTGCTGGACAGATTCTCCGCTGACATCCCTGCCGCGGTTGCTGTTTTTCTTTGCGATCTTGTCGATCTCATCAATAAAGACAATACCGATCTCGGCTTTCTCTACGTCATTATCCGCTGCTGCCAGAAGTTTGGATAATACGCTCTCGATGTCATCGCCAATATAACCAGCCTCTGTCAGAGAGGTGGCATCCGTAATAGCCAGCGGCACATCCAGAAGTCTTGCCAGCGTCTGAACTATATAAGTCTTTCCGACACCAGTCGGTCCGATCATCAGCATATTGGATTTCTGGATCTCCACATCGTCTGAATCGTTCAGCCGGTCGCCGGCGAGGATCCGTTTATAATGATTATAGACAGCCACGGAGATGGCTTTTTTTGCCTTCTCCTGTCCGATCACGTACTCATCCAGCTTTTCTTTCAGCTTATGCGGAGGAAGTACTTTTTCCGGATCGACCAGCGGGCCTGTCCGCTCTTTTTTCTTTTTGACCTGCTGCCGTCTGTTAAAGCCCTGCTGCAGATCTGCCAGATTGATAAAGCTGATATTCGGCATGCCGTGACGCGGGCCTGGACCTTGTCCTGGTCCACCCGGCTGTTCTTCTTTTTCTTCCGTCCCTGGTGTGATCACATTGCCGTTTTCATCTAATACCTCAGGCAAAGCTTCCTGCGCTTCTTTCGGCAGATCGCTCATTGGTCCGTTATTACTATTCATCGGGTTGTTGCCCCAGAGCGGGAATCCGCCAAAAGGACCAAAATCCGGACCATTCGCTCCAATGGAATCGATCATCTTCTGCAGGCAGTCCGTGCAGACATGCATATTGCCCGGAAGCCGGATGGTCTTAACGGTCCGGCTTTCCGTTCTGTGGCACATATAACAGACTTTTTCACGATCGTCTGTATGTTCGTTATCGTTATAATTTCTTTCGTCAGACATAGAATTACAGTCTCCTGTTTTTTTAGCTTAACATGTCTGTCAGCATGACGTCCACGTTTATTGCTTCATATCCGAAGCCGTTCTCCCTCATGATCGTCAGGGATGCCCAGTCGCCCGGATTATATTTTGCCAGCTGTGCCTGCAGCTGTGCCATAGTTGTTGTGTTAACGTTATCAATGCCGATGATCACATCACCCTGAATAATACCGGCTGCTTCTGCGCCGCCTCCCGGCACGGTTGCGGATACATAGATGCCTTCCGGAATTCCATACTTCTGGGAGTTTGCTGCGGAGATATCTCTGCCGCGGATTCCCAGATATGCTCCCTGCACCTCAGCAGTGGCTCCGCTGTCTGTTGTTTCGCCTTCTAAGAGCTCCTGGATCAGTGCGGAATTGATATCGATCGGGATCGCATAGCACATGCCTTCTACAATACTGCTGTTGATCTTTGCCTCACTGATGCCGATGATCTCGCCTTTTGCGTTCAGCAGACATCCGCCGGAGTTACCGTTATTGATCGCTGCATCTGTCTGGATCACAGTAAGTGTTTTTCCGTCCACGTTGATGGTACGGTTCACAGCGGAGACGATTCCACTTGTCACGCTCATGCCATAACCTAACGCATTACCGATAACAACAACGCCTTCACCGACTCTTGCGGATTCCATCGACATTTTTGCGACCTTTACTGCACTCAGCGTATTTTCAGGAATCTCGCTCACAGGAACAGCAACAATTGCAATATCGGTTGCCTCGCTGACGCCTTTGACATAACCATCTACGGATGCATCATCTACAAATGTCACATACAGGGAAGAGCTGCCTTCCACTACATGATAACTGGTCAGGATCAGAAGTTCTGTATCATTCTGTGCAATGATCGTTCCGGAGCCAATGCCGCTGTCCACTTCCTGCCCCTCTCCAGAACCGGAAAACGGATTGGAAAAACCATTGTTCCTTCCAAAGAAGAAACTGAAATAATCATCCACGGAACTCACCAGAGAACGAGATGTGATAGATACGACTGCAGGCATTACGTCATCTACGACACCTGTAACATCCGTCAGAACGATTCCTCCGACTGTTGTTTTTGCACCCGTTGTGTTCTCTGTCTGCGAAACAGGCTCTTTCGTATCCTCCTCCACGTTAGCGATCTCTTCCTGAACGATACGGCTTTTTTCTGCCTGCGCATCTTTCCGCATCCGATTGATCCCAACCCAAACGCCAACCACGATCGATAAGATCATGACAGCTGCCACGATGATCAGAGGGATCATCCACCTTCGTTTCGGGGTTGGATCCTTTTGCGGCTGCGTGTTGTAATCATCCGGGGAAGGATTCCACCGTGGAATATCTTCATCTCTGTTCCAATTGTTATTATCCTGCATTGATTGCCTCCTGTATATCGAACTCATGATACCATGATTATTTTCGTATCAATAATAAGGATAAAATGTGTCACTTTTGTGATTATTTTTACTGTTTCTGTTATCCGATCTGCCGGCGGATCTCTTCTCTGATCTTATCCGCGATCCTCCGCAGATCCATAGTCGGATCATAGTCTGCCTGATCATACAGAAATTGATGGATCAGGACAACATTTTCTTCCAGAGTATCGGCAACCATACTGTCTCCGGAATCCAAAATCGTTGTGTATTGATGATCCATATCCGGGAACGCTGCGTTCGCTTCAATATTCATGTCGAATCCCTGCGCCATGATCGCTGTTAACTCTTTGATCGTAAAGGATGTCTGGATGAATTTATTATCACCTGCATTGGCTTCAAACAGCTGATTCATGATCTTGAGCAGGTTTAAGATACCTTTATCTTTTGTCTGGCGCACCAGCTCCATCAGTGCATACCGCTGACGTGCCGTCCGGGCATAGTCATCATAATAAGTCTGTCCGTCAACGGGCGAATCAAAGGAACAGCTCCGCAAGCGGCAGAATGCGGTGGCCTGTGACCCGGTCAGGAGAACATCATCGCCATACTCTTCCAGCGGAATATACTCCGTTCCTGCATACATATTCTGCTCATACATATGATAATTGAGCGTATCTCTTTCAATCTCTGTGACCTTCAGCCTCAGGCCTCCCAGAAGATCGATGATATTAGTCAGACCACTGAAGTTCACGACGATGTAATCTTTCAGCGCCAGATCGAAATTCTCATTCATCAGGTTGATCGTTCCAAGCGGACCTCCCCGGTAATAGGCGGAGTTCGCTTTGGAAATGATTTCCTCTCCGTCTTTGTTCCGGCTCATCAGATACGTATCACGATAGATCGAGCCCATGCGGATATTGCCTTCCGGCGTTACATTGACCACGATCATGGAATCCGCCATGGTGCCGATTGTCAGATCTTCATCCCGCGCATCTACGCCGATCATGGCGAAGCTGAGGTTCCCTTTTGGAGTGGATGCCCCTTCATTGATCCTTACGTCTTTATCCGAAAAACTCTTATCCCGGACATAAGATTCATAATTGCTGCCGATAAACAGCCGGACCAGTGCCGGCCCAAATGGAGAACCGATGGTCCAGCGGATCACTGGCTTTTTCAAGCTTGGCGTAAACCAGACTACACCTGCACCGATCACCAGTAAAAGCAGAAAGACCACGATCCCGATAAAGATCCGTTTTGCTTTGCCTTTTTTTCTCTTTTTAGTCCTGACCGGTATTTCTTCTACTGTGCGTCTTTGTCTTTTACCGGATGCTTTTTGCTGCTGCCGCAGCTGACGCTGCATCCTGGCACGGCGTTCAGCAAGATCTTCTTCGTAATATTCTTCCTCCGGCAGATAGCGGTGTGCCTGTTTGCTGCGCTCATAATCGCGTTTTTCTTCCCGATAGCTGCGTACCTGCTTTGCTTTGTGTCTGTGCCGGTATTCGTCTTCTGCAGCTCTTGCTTTCCGCTCCTGTACGCGTTCAAAGTAAGCTTCCGGGTCTTCCCGCAGTTCACTTCTTAAGCTCTGTGCTCTTCTTCTATTTTGTATTCTGTCCGAATTTGCTTCCCGTCTCATTATTTCATCAGATATTTCCACGCAAATGCATAGGCTGCCATATAGATCTTCTTTGGCATCAGTTTATAAGTAATGCGCTGCAGCCTAAGAATCAGCGGCAGTTTAACTTTTGGTGCAGGCAGATCAGACCAGCGCGATTTGTCGTAATATTCTTTCCACAAAAACTTTTTCGGATGGACACTGTCCTTTTCCCACGGTTTTCCGACCTGCAGTTCAATAAAGTGGTAGACCGCAATATTCCGGTAGGCTTCATCAATATCTTCCTGCTTGAACATCTCTGCTTCCCGGCACTTGAACATCTTGGAGATGTCCTTGTAGGAAAACAGCGAATACAGCGTGGAGAAATTAAACCGCAGCGGCAGCTGTGTCAGATCTTTCTGCAGGACCTTGATCGCAAGGGACTGGTCCGGTGCAAACGAAAGCATCTGCGGATCTTCCTGCATGCCGCGGATCAGCCGTGTGCGGCACTGGTTTGCTCTCCAGGCAGCCAGATCAAATGCCATGATACCGGCATTGTAGGTGATATCATCCTGCGATATTCCTACCTTAGCCCGGTATTTATTGTGGTAAATGGCAGGAACCATCGCCAGCGCTGCGCCTTTAAAATCAAACTCCGTAATGGCATCAAACCCACCGCGAATAATAGTGTCTGAATCGACATAAATGATCCTGTCAACTTCTTCCGGCAGCTCGTCCAGGACGAACAGTTTAAAGTAGGTTGCATAGTTGCCGCGGAACTTTGGCGCATTAGCTTCTTCTAAGAGCTTTTGCGGAATGGCTGTATCCAGATAGGTAATGCTCCGGCCAAATTCCGCTGCCGTCTGTTCGATCTTGCTCCGATTTTCTTCTGCGATTCCGTCATCAATAATAAAGATCTTTATCTCCTGCATATGCTTGTTGTGATCCAAAAGGGATAACAGCGAAATGCCCAGATAAGGCGCATAATAGTCATTCGCCTGATACAGCACATACAATGGCTTGGTGACCGTATACTCTTTCCCGTAATAACGGTGGTTGATATAGGTCGGGTTGTAAACGTCGGATGTTGCAACCGCTTCTGCGTTTTTCTTTTTCAGGAAACGATAGTTCATCCACCGATGGATCCGGATATAAGCCCAGTCCTGCAAAATGGCGTGCAGGAATTTCTGGATGGAAAACACCATGCTCTTCTTCGGAGATGGGAATGGCGACTCTTTCCACAAGGATTCCTGCGCAATTTCCTGGAATTCTTTCTTGAGCGGATGTGTATTTTTCTTTTCCCACGGGCGGCCGGTCATCGCTCCCATCAGGTGATGGATCACCGGATGTTCCATTGCGTCCTTGATCTCTTTCAATGAGGAGTAGGCATATGGATTCAGTTTATAAAGCTTATAGGACTGCTCCGCACCAAAGATATAAAAGCCGCTGTTCAGATTAAAGCGGATCGGAAGCGTGGCAATGTGTCCGCGGAAGACCACATTCATCAGATCCTGCTCACAAAGGTAGTATTTGGAACGGCCTTCATGGATATGGTCGATCAGCTGCTGCTGGCAGTCATTTGCGATCCAGGCCTGCTGGTTAAACAGGATGATGCCTGCATTGTAATAATTATCATCTTCCGTAAGACCCACCATCGGCTTGTAGGTATTTAATGTGCAGTCGAATGTGGCTGCCAGATAATTCCCCTGAAAATCGAAGGTACAGATCTCATCCAGCGGGCCTTTGACGATCGTATCCGCATCCAGTTTAAAGATCCGGTCGGTATTTAATTTCAGATCGTTCATCACGAACATGGTCAGATACACGGTATAGACATTCCGAAACGTCCCGACACCATAGCTCTTGATCTTTTCCTCAATCGGTTTGGAATCGATGATATGAATGGTGCGTCCGTATCTCTGACAGAGCGCATGGTATTTTTCCAGATTCTCTTTTGAAATGCCTGCATCCAGCATATAGATATTGATTTCATCCAGATGCTGATTCGTCTCGAAAAGAGATGTCATGGAGACACCTGCGATCGGAGCGTAGTTATCATCTGTCTGATACAGAACATTCAGTATTTTCACGATTGATATCCTTCCTTTTTTATCTTCCGGATGATGCCCAGGATCAGTACCAGATCCTGCACGAGCAGACCGATGATCAGGGAGAGATTGGCTCCCTGCATCCCCATGCCCTTAACCAGAAAAACAGAACTAATGATCACAGCTGCCAAACCGATCCCGCCGGACAGATTTGCTCCCAGGCGGTCCCTAAGCACGATGGAAAGATTTCCAAGCAGGATCGTCAGTGCTGTCAGCACAGAAACGATGACCATCGGCACAAGCAGATAACTGTAGGAAGTAATACTCTCTCCATACAGGATCTTTAATCCCCACTTGCCCAGAAAGATGGAGATCAGGATGCCGCCGACCAGGAAAGCGGCCAGCATCAGCGCGCATTTCAGCATGATCTTTGTCAGTTCCCGGATCTTTTTATCCTGCAGATGGAACGCCAGCAGGGTGGAAAGCGGATTGATCACAAACGTTGCCGCCACCTGCAGCACCGTGACCGGTGCCATCACCGCAGAATAAATGCCCAGTGTATCTTTATCGAAATAGCCCCGCACAGCCAGCTTTGGCACAGTCAGGACCAGGGTATGCAAAAACGTATAGACGGCGTAAGGAAAGCATTCCTTTAGCAAAAGGAGACCTTTCTTCTCCGCAAAGTCCGGGATAATGGAAATATGTCCCCTCTTCTTTGTCTGCGGCAGGTCGTATACAAAAAGAACGACCAGCGAAACAATCAGCATGATCAGGATCGCAAAACGGATCTCCCGGGTCAGCCAGATCAGAAGACAGAAAAGGATGAGTGCAGCGATATGCCGGATGCACATGGAGATGCCGGCAATATCCAGTCTCCATTTTTTCTGCAGCTCTCCGTAGATGGCATCCGAATAAGAATAGACCATGATGTAGAGTGCATACAGAATGATGGCGGTCTTCTCCACGCCTTCATAAGAAGAGACCAGAACAAAGATCCCCGCTATGATCAGCGTCAGGATAATGGAAAAGATCTTGGCTGCGTAATACTGCCCTGCCTGGTATTTTCCTTTTACATCAGAGACCTGATAGGTCTTAACCCCGAAAGCGGCGATGATCAGAAATACATTGCCGCAAGAGATGGAAAGGGAAAGGATACCCGAATCCGCATATCCGGACAGCCGCACTACCAGCACCATCATCAGCCATTGGCAGAAGAACATCACAAAGGTGCCGATGGAATTCCATAAAATATTTTTTTTGACGGATACTTCCTGTTTCTCCATATCCGAACTAGAATGCCCTCACAAGTACTACATGGCCGCTTTGTTTGGTGATCTTATAGCAGGTGTTGTCACTGATCGCACCTGGATTATCAAACAGATCGCCGTAGCGGCTGCGGAACTGCTTATCCGCATTATAAATATAAACATAGGTATAGCCGCCTTCATTCAGCGCCTTCTCCCACTCTTCTTTACTCATGTCCAGTGTCCATACATCGGATTCGGAATAAGGCGTTCCAAGGCTCCAGCCCATGGCGTAATCATAGGAAAGTGCTACCGGCGTTGCCAGGTAATAAGAGACCTGATATTCGTAGCCGTTGCTGTCCTGGCAGATAAAGTACACCCGGTCTTTTTTCGGATCCAGCTTTTTAGGGAGCTGCTCAACAAATTCATACTCCATACGCTTTGCCATCGTTTTGCTGATCGTCTCCTGACACGTGATCATGTCTGCGGTCAGTTTTTTCCAAGGAGCAAAAGCCAGGATGATACCCACCGGGATCAGGATCAGAATATTTCCAAACCCGCCAAACCGGGTAATGATCCAATGCACCAGCATAAAGACCAGAAAAACGAGTGCGCCCAAAATGTAGGTATACATATAGCGGTCCATGGACGCTAAGTGCGCTCCTTCATACGGCGTAAACAGATAGATATACATAAATCCAAGTGCGCCGGTATAGCCCGCATATCCCAAAAGGACTAGGATGGAGAAGACGATGCTTCTTCCCGTCTCTTTTCTGCCTTTGGCAAATAGAACGATGAAAAGACCGATCAGTGCAAAGACCGCAAGCCACAACACGTAAGAGAGCTTAAACTTCCCATCGGCTGACATATTAAAAAGCGCAGCGCGGAAATTCTCCAGGATCGCATCTGCTGACATCGTATTTTCTTCTGTGACCTCAATATAATCAAAGACCTGCAGCATATGATGATGCGCCGTGAACAGCTTCCAGGAAAGATAGGATGCGGCAGAAATGACCACATACAAAACCGGCAGCAGCCATCTGCCTGCTTTCTTACACATCTGTCCAAATTCCTTCCGGCGGAACAGCAGCACATCCAATATCACCATGCCGAGAACCATCAGTGCGAAGAATTCGCTGCCCGGCTTGATCAGGATGATCACAGCACTGTAAAGCAGCATGCCATAATACAGAAATCCTTCCTGTTCATGTGTATAGTAGTGGAACAGCATACTGCCAAAGGTCACCGCCATCGCGCAGTCCACATACAGTGTGTTGTACGGAATAATGGCAGAAACAAACAGCCACGGCATGATAAAGATGAGCGGCAGCATAAAGATGCCGATGATGATCCGCTTCCAGGTGATCTTACGGTAGACGACCAGCAGCATTGCCACGGTATAAATATTCATTGCCTGCAGAACATCGCATTCGTTCATATAACGCCGCAGTGCCGTAAAGTAATAACAGAATAATGAAATACCTGGCTGGTAGCCGGCACCATGCGTTGTGCTGCCTGCTACATTGGCATAGCCGTCGAACAGAATATAGTTTTTGACAGTCAGTCCCCAATGAGTAAACTCATCAAACCTGGACAAAAGCCTTCCGGCCGTCATGTAGTAAATAAAGGCCAGCGCTAAAAGAAAGATCACAAAACCGACGGAAAAGATATTTGTTACATACTCTTTCATCTGTTTTTTGATCAGACTCTTTGTCAGTCCTGCAAGAAACAGAACATAGGAGATACCGATCGCAATGACAACACCCATCCTTAGCTGTGCGAATAATCCAGCCACATACAGCACCAGGATGGAGGAAAAGATGGAAAGCGGCAGGCATTCTTCGAACTTTTTCTTAAAGATGCCGCTGTATCCGAACGTTTGCGCGATCAAAGTCACACAGATAAAAATAAATAATCTCATATTAGTTCCCCTGTAATTGGTAAACGGCAAAACGGACGCCGTCAAATTCCAGTGTTTCGGTTTGGTTCAGTTTGACAGACTTTCCCTCTCCCCAGTAAAAATCTGTCCAATATGTCATATCGCTTTCTTCAAAAGCGATCAGATAAACATGTTTATTCTCCACGGCCGCTTTTTCGATCGATGTGATCCCAAAGCGCTCCCAGATGGTTTTGGCCTGCGGCATTTTGCTTGGCCAGCCTCCCGGCCAGTACAGGTTCTGAAGGCTCCCATCCATCTGCTTTTCATTGAATCCGAGAGTGATCACATCGGACTCACAGACGTAAAGATTTTCCGGTGATGCTTCACACCACGCTTCCAGCTGCGCCCTCACTTTTCCGGAGGCAACAAAACCCTGGACCTGTTTTTCTATTTTACCATAATCCGCATGAATCCCCCAAATAAGGGCGGCCGCCATAACAGCAGCGATCAGCACCTTGGCAGCCACTCTGCCCGCAGAAGATCTCCCTGCTTTCTTCTCCAGAAAACTGCCAAGAGGTTCTGCATGATCGATCAAAAGTCCCAGGAGGAATAAGAGCCCCGCATACCAGATTGCGGATGCTACCCGGGCAACCGGACGCCCCATAAAGATCATATATAACCACGGGATCAGACTTGCCGGTATGAGAAGCAGTGTATGTACAAACAGTCTCCAGTGCCTGGTAAGGATGGATGCGATCAGCATCAATAAAAGGAGACCCATTGTGATCAGACTCATCGGACGATAGCCTTTTTCATTTAAGTTCGGCCACAATGCTTTTAGTGTCAGACCGATTCTCTCTCCCATCGGGACCTTTTCATAGGACTCTTCCACAGCGCGGTCTGCCATCCGGTTTAAAAAGTCTTCCTGCATTCCGTCTGTAAACTCCAGATAATAACGGTCCTTATACATGAAAAGACGCCCTTTGCTGATCCCCAGTTCCTCATAAAATGCCTCATTGCCTTCATACGGCGGCACTCCGTAAAAATCATACATCGTGGTACGGGCATCGTTAAAGGAAAGGAACGCCTTCCACTCTTCCCCACGGTAAGCAGCGCGGTGGGATAATTCCAGTGCACCAATGCCGACAAACAGAATGACCGGGAATAAGATCCAGCGGACAATGTTTTGTCTGGTAAATGCCGGCTTTGCACGCAGGAATTTATATAAAAAGGCGACAAAAGCCAGCGGCAAAAGCATAAAAAGGGTTCTTGCCCGCAGGCAGTACGCCAGATAAAGCAGCAATAAACAAACAATATAATTCAGGATACGGTTTGCACGTTTGCACCCGTCTTTGATCGTCAGGAAATAAAAGATCCCTGTTCCGGTCAAAACGCCTGCACTCATGGAATAATGTGCCGTCGTATAAAGCCTTGCCAGACAGAACA
Source organism: Lachnospiraceae bacterium (assembly GCA_017536965.1). Lineage (GTDB taxonomy): Bacteria > Bacillota > Clostridia > Lachnospirales > Lachnospiraceae > RGIG5612. The sequence continues at coordinate 12,562 of JAFWCK010000079.1, forward strand.
AAAACAGCAGCAGAAACAAAATGGAGAGCAGGATCTTATTTAAGATCTTCTTCACATTGGAACAGATGCGGAATGTGACCAGAAATGCGCTGGCGCCAAAGCATCCGGTCAAAAGATGAAAATGCCAGTTGACCTTAGGCCAGATCGAGAATAACGTTTTCAGGATCCATGCCAGCGGATACTTGATATAGACAACATGCGCATCCAGTTCTCCTGTATAGGCACCGCTCAGCACGGTCTCGATAAACGGATCATCGATCACGCCATATGTGAAAACGTAAAACAATCTGACACCTGCCACGAACGCTGCTGTCAGAAGAACGGCCAGGATAAGATTCAGAAACGTCCCTTTTTTGGTATTGTTATCGATCATCAGATTCCTGTCCCTGCTTTTGTTCCAGTTTCTCTTCCAGATATGCCACTTTCTGGATCAGATCCCTGGTTTTCTGCCGGTTCGTATAGATTGAGACTGTCAGGGAATAGATCACCATCACCAAAAAGACAATGCCAAGGAAAAAGACCATATTAACGGGATCGTAGATGCCAAATAAATGGGAAACCTTTTCCATCAGATCCGGTATCGCCGCAAACAAAATGACCAGGACAAATACGATCATCCACGGCAGGGTGATCTTTAATCCCAGCAGTCCTTTTTTGATCAGCACAAATGTCAGAATGATCGCCAGTACTGCAATAGCGATAACAACGATCTGGATCCGCAGTGTCATTTTCTTTTTCCTCCAATTGCCTCTATCAGAATACCTGCACTTACTTTCACCATGTAATAAACGGCTTTCAGCGGATTGCCGATGGACGATTTCCCGCCCTGACGCTCCCGCATCATAACCGGAACTTCGTGAATCTTGTAACCGCATTTTGCAACAGTCACAATGGTCTCCGGTTCTGGATAATCCCATGGATACCATCCGGCAAACAGACGGATCACGTTTTTGTTTCCCATCCGAAGTCCGGATGACGGATCTGTGATCTTCGTTCCGCTCGCCCATCGGATCAGGGTGCACATAAACGCAATGCCTGCCCTGCGGGCTCCTGTCGATTGAAAGCCCTCTTTTGTGATAAACCGGGATCCGATCACCAGATCGGCTTTTTGGGCATCTTCTTCGTCTGTGCGCAGGAAACGCTCCATTTCCAGAAGGGCTGCAGCCGGGTGCTGGCCATCTCCATCCAGCTGTACTGCAATATCATATCCTTCCTGCAGTGCGTACTGGTATCCGGTCTGCACGGCTCCGCCGATCCCCAGATTGCTGGCAAGATCCAGAAAGTGGATCTGATGTTCTTCGCAAAGCTGTTTGGTCCCATCCGTGGACGCATCGTTAATGACTACATAGTCGTATCCAGGCGCATTGTCCCGGATATCCTGTATCACCGACAACAGGCTTTTCTCTTCGTTATAGGCCGGAATAATGATCAGTTTTTTCATGCCCGTTCGATGACCTCCAGCATCTGGTCAATACTCCGATTCCGTTCAAAATGCGCCTGCTGATATGCACGGGCGTTATCGCCCAGCTGTTTTCGTTTCTCCGCATCCATTGCATGCAATGCTTTGATGTTCCCTGCAAGCGCTTTGGCATCGCCCGGTTTGGAACAGAATCCACAGTCTGCTTTTGGATGATCTCTTCCGGCTCGCCTTCCATGGCCAGAAGAAGTGGCCTGCCGGCGGCCAGATAGCTCATGACTTTGGCCGGAATAGAAAAATCCTGCAGACCATCCTTGGATAATGTTCCCAGCAAGGCATCTGCCAGTGCCGTATATTTAGGAATATCTTCGATCGGATGGAATCCTTCGAAGATAAAGTAATCATTTAATCTGGCCTCTGCGATCAGATCCTCCCAGTGAGAACGGCTCATGCCGTCTCCTACGATGATAAATCGCAGATCGGTCATTCCCTCTTCCACACACATAGCTGCTGCCTGTGTGATGCTCTCTACATCCTGTGCAGGAGAGATGTTCCCGGTATATACAATACGGAATCCCTCTGAAAACCTTGCTTCCAGTTCTGCATCATGCACCGTTTGTTCGTACAGTTTTTCCGGGCACTGCGGGATAAACGTGATATCCTCATCGTTCTTTCCCAGCACCGTTAAGAAATACTGGCGCATTTTTTCTGACACCGTGATCAGCTGCTCCGGCTTTTTGTAATACCACATCGACCAGGAATACAGGAATTTGCGCAGCAGCTTGTTTTTGATCGGTATGACAGAATACAGATTCTGCGGCCAGATATCCAGGATGTACATAGCACAGCCGATCTTTTTTTTCTGTGCGATCCGAATGCCTGCATAAGACATCATGACCGGGGAAAGCTGGTAAATATACACTTTGTCATAATGATTCTTTTTCAGCTTTCCTACCTGAAATGAGCTGGCAATTGGAAAAGCCATGTAGTTCAGGAAGATCCTGAGGTTGCTGTTGCTTCCCCGTTTGATCTCAAACGTCCGGTATACTCTGACCTTTCCGTGCATTTCTTCTTTGATGCTGTGGGAGTCGTATCCATCAAAGAATTCTCCGGTCGGATAATTAGGCTGCCCGCAAAGCACGTCCACTTCATGGCCGCGCTCCAGGAACCCTTCCACGATATCATTGATGCGGAAATTCTCCGGCCAGTAATGCTGGCATACGACTAGCAGCTTCATTTTTTCAGCCAAACCGTCCTGTTCACGATATCTGTATAACTCTGAATGGTCTTCACCACTTTCAGTGAAACGTTCTTCTGGCAGTAATCTGCATTCAGTTCAAACAGATCACCGTTTTTGCTGATGCTGACTGCCAGCTCGATCGCCTGCTCGATCGTCTCTGTATCGATCCCGCCAAGGACAACACTTCCCATATCCAACGCTTCCGGCCGTTCAGTAGAGGTCCTTATCAGAACACCCGGGAAACGGCACATCGCACTCTCTTCAGAAAGCGTGCCGGAATCAGACAGAACACAGAATGCATTTTTCTGCAGCTTGTTATAATCAAAGAAACCGAACGGTTCCATACTCTTTACCAGCGGATGGAACTGAAAGTTTCTCTTCTCAATAAACTTTTTGCTCCGTGGATGCGTGGAGTAAATGACCGGCATCTGATATGTCTCGGCAACATCATTCAACGCATTCATCAGAGAGAGGAAATTTTCTTCCAGATCGATATTCTCTTCCCTGTGAGCAGAGACCAGAATGTATTCCTTTTCTTTCAATCCCAGCTGGGTGAGCATATCGCTCGCTTCTATTTTGTCATGATATTTATCCAGCACCTCGCGCATTGGGGATCCGGTCACAAAAATAGTCTTGCCGTCGATGCCTTCAGACAGGAGATAACGTCTGGAGTTTTCGGTATATGGCAGATTGATGTCTGCAATGTGATCCACAATTTTCCGGTTGATCATTTCCGAAACATTCCAGTCCCAGCAGCGGTTTCCTGCTTCCATGTGGAAGATCGGCACCTTCAGCCTTTTTGCGGAGATGGCGCACAAAGCGGAGTTGGTATCACCCAGCACCAGCAGCGCATCCGGTTTTTCCTCTTCCATGACGCGATAGCTCTTTGCGATGATATTGCCCATGGTATCGCCCAGTTTCTCGCCGGCGGCATCCAGATAATAATCTGGTTCCCTCAGTTCCAGGTCCTCAAAGAATACCTGGTTCAGTTTGTAATCATAATTCTGTCCGGTATGGACCAGCACATGATCAAAATACTGATCGCACGCTTTGATCGTCTCGGCCAGCCGGATGATCTCCGGACGCGTGCCGACCACTGTCATGACTTTTAATTTTTTCATGATTTACTCCTTAAAGCTTTTGGTAACGCCCCCTCACTGTGTTCGGCGGCAAATCGGCCTTGCATGATCAATGCTGCTTTGCAGTCTGCAAGGCCTCAATTACATACGCCTGCTTTAACAGCAGCTCTTTGATCTCTTCACGATTCAACTGCACGGTATTATCCGAAGTGAAGGATTGATCCTGATGGATCTGGGTGTTTCCATCTTCAAAATATTTTTCATAGTTCAGATCCCGGGCATCCACTCTCACGCGGTAATAATCGCCCAGATCTTCTGCTTTACTAAACTCTTCGGCCGTCATCAGTGTCTCACTCATCTTCTCTCCGTGGCGGATACCGATATATTTCACGTTTGTTTCCGGTCCGAACAGATCACAGACCGCTCCTGCCAGGTCAGCGATGGTGCCGGCAGGCGCCTTCTTGATAAAGAGATCACCCGGGCAGGCGTGTTCAAACGCAAACAGGACCAGATCGACCGCTTCATCCAATCCCATCAGAAACCGGGTCATGTTTGGATTGGTAATGGTGATATCCTGCCCACTCTGAATCTGGTCAATAAACAGCGGGATCACAGACCCGCGGCTGCACATCACATTTCCGTATCGGGTGACACAAATGGTGGTCTGATCCTGCGGAAGCGTTCTTGCCTTCGCAATGATCACTTTCTCCATCATCGCCTTAGAGATCCCCATCGCGTTGATTGGGTAAGCTGCTTTATCCGTAGAAAGGCAGACGATCTTTTTGACACCTGCTGCTACGGCTGCCTCCAGCACATTGTTCGTTCCCAGGATATTTGTTTTCACTGCTTCCAGCGGAAAGAACTCACAGCTTGGCACCTGCTTTAAAGCAGCTGCATGGAAGATATAGTCCACGCCGGACATCGCATTGGCAACACTTGCCAGATCACGCACATCACCGATATAAAACTTGATCTTGTCATTTTTATACTTCTTCCGCATGTCATCCTGCTTTTTCTCATCACGGGAAAAGATGCGGATCTCACCGATATCGGTGTCTAAGAACCGGTCCAGGACTGCATTGCCAAAACTTCCGGTCCCGCCTGTGATCATCAGTGTCTTTCCAGTAAAAATACTCATTTCATTCTCCCTGTTTTTCTTCCTGCTCCCGCTTTTTTGCTGCTTTCAGTTTCGGCTCGTAAAAACGTGCTTCCGGTTTTTCGCCGACTGGCAGATAATACGTATCCGGATTCTCAGGATCAAAGATCTCATTTGCCCACATGACTGTGACCAGATCATCCTCACCGATATTGGTAATACTGTGCGTATATCCCGGCGGAATATCCACGACCTGGATCTGATCGCCATTCACTTTATAATCCAGCACCACATCCGAATCCAGTTTCCGCAGACAGATCATGGCTTCTCCTTTTACCACGATGAACTTCTCGTTCTTGCTGTGATGCCAGTGGTTGCCTTTCGTAATGCCTGGCTTTGTGATATTGACAGATACCTGTCCTCTCTCTTCTGTCTTGATCAGTTCCGTGAAAGAACCTCTCTCATCCGTGTTCATCACAAGGTCATAGGAGAACTTATCCTCCGGCAGATAAGAGAGATAGGTGCTGTACAGTTTTTTCTCAAACCCATCTTTCAGGTATGGGATAGTTTTCTGCTTTCTGTCCTCAAGGAAAGACATCAGCATGGATGCCACATTTCCAACCGTCACAAAATCCACCGGTCCGGCGGTGTAATAGGTATTGCCTTCCATGGCTTCCCGGATCTTTTGCCGGTCTGCTCTTGGCAGGAATTCTTCCATTTTTTCTCTGGTCAGGATCTCCGGTTCCTGCTCCGCAAGAAGACCGCAGAGCGTCTCCATCAAGTCATCGATATACAAAAGCGGGACCACTGCGTTTTCATCATGGATCGTGATCGGGATGCCTCTTGTAATATTGTGGCAGAAAGTCGCGACCATGCTGTTGTAATTTGGCCTGCACCACTTCCCGTAAATATTTGGAAGACGGAAAACATAGACTTTGCTCCCGGTCTCTCTTTCATAGGCGTAAAGGGTCTTCTCCCCCATTGCCTTGCTCTTACCGTAATCATTCTCCAGTGCCGCCTGGATCGACGAGGTCATCGCGACAGGCGGATTCTTTCCGCGTTCCTTCAACAGCCCGCAGAGATGCTTTGTAAAGTCAGTATTCCCGCTGTAAAACTCGGACGTATCAACCGGGCGGTTCACACCGGCCAGATGGAAAACAAAATCCGCCTGACCGCAATGTTCCCAAAGGTCCTCTTCCGTGCTTTCCAGATCAAATGCCAGCACTTCATGGCCCCTGTTTTTCAATTCGAGGCAAAGGTTTTTTCCGACAAAACCATTTGCACCCGTGACCAGTATTTTCATAGGTTTCTCTCCTTCATTGGTTTACATAAAAAAACAGAATAATTATAGTACATTTGGCTGTCAAAATCCATCTTTTCCACCCATCTGCGTCTGCATAGAAAAACGCCCCGAAGGTTATTTCTTCGGGGCGGATTCATTATCAATTTATATATCTGTTCAGGAGAGGATCTCTTTGATGAGATAAGCCATATCTTTGCTCATCTCCGCATGATGATCACAAATGTACATAGCCCCGTCACACTCCGTGACCTGCATGTCAAAAATGACCTCCGCAAACCAGCGTACTGCCACAAATAGTACACCGTCTTTCCGAATGACCGGCATGAGCATGGACCTAAGGAACCCATCCCACAAAGCTGCCGCACTGGCTTCCGCGATCTGGCAATCTCCTTCCATACAGTGAAGCGTTGCGCTGCGGCCGTCTGTAGAGTAATCAATACTGATATCGAAATACTGGCTCAGGAAACTCACAGGCACATAAAGTTCTTTCTTATAATCCACACGGCTATGGCTCTTAAAATCATAGTTGGTGAGAGTCTCCAGGAAGGCTGGTGCCTCCAGTTTTACCCGGCTGTTGTTGATGTAGGCGTATTCACAGCCATCGCAAAGCGCGGCAGCATCTACATCTCCCCGGGCAGAGTAATCCGTATCCAGACAGCTGATGCTGCCATCTGCATTCCGGCGTGTCCCCTTGAACAAGGTGTTCCATGCCCAGTAAGCATCATCCAAGGTCTGGCCGTGGGACCGATGTTTCACATCCCGATAAACAAGATTGGCCTTTTTCCCGGTGTAGAAAGCAAAATTATTCACATCCAGAATGGAAAGACGCGGCAGATCATCGCATTCATTCACCTTGAGCCAGAATTCCCGGTTCACGGCGTTGACGTCCTGACGGGTGGTATTCTCTTTTCCGGCAACAGGTGCCGCTACGATATCATCCAGCTCCCCACGGGATTGATATACCGGCACCGGGCACTCAAAGCCTCTGACATTCCACGCATCATCAAACAATGCCATTTGCGGGGATGGGCCAGCGGTGCTGTCGATACCCGCCAGCAGACTGCCACAAACCCTAGCGAACATCATGGTCATAATATCACCCATGGACATACCCTGAAGATAGACCCTGCCTTCATCAATGTTGTACTTCTCATGCATCTCTTTAATGAGGCCTTTCAGGAACTGGATATGATGGTGGGTCTCCGATACTCGTCCGTCCGGAGTGGAACCGAAAATGTCCATCATATTTGGCAGTTCATTTGCTTTCTGCGGATCGTCAACCGTCAGCCACGCCCTGCGGACACCGCCTGCATTCGGAAATACAGCAACGCATCCTTCCTGCTCCGCAATATAGCACCATGAGGTCTCATCAAACTGCATGGAAGCATGTGCACCACCTCCGTGGCAGGAGATGATAAGAGGAGGCTTGGTTTCTGGGTCCAGGTCCTCTGGAATATACTCCAGCCAGCTGTCCTCTATGCCATCCGCAAAGACCTTGCTTTTTTGCACCGGCGGATGCGGCGGAATGTGTGTGTTGGAGTTAGTGTTGTTTCGGATGCTGCCTTCCGGGGCATCCTCTGTTATTGCCGTTCCCGTAAAAGGAATGCCTGGTTTTAATCCAAACTTGCTCATGATCATCTCTCCTTTCCGGATCATTCTGTATGAATCATTCTTTTAAATACAAATTAACACAGGGAGCACACTATACGCAATGACTGATTATCTGCGGGCATCTCCAAAGAGTTTCCCAAAGAGGAGTTTTTCCAGAAGGTTGACTGTAAAAGTCAGAAGGACCATGAGAAGGAAACAGAAAAGGAGCATCATCTCATCGCTTCCATAGACGATCTGTTTCATCCCGAGAACACCGAACAGAAGGGAAAAAAGATTTTTAAAGATCATCTCGTTTCCGTTCAGATACAGGCTCCCTTTGCCAATATAGGCCAGGAAGCGGTTCACGCCAGGAACCTTCTCCACGAACCGTGAAAAGCAGACAAAGAAGAACAGCAGGATAAAGGTACTGATAAGGTTTGCTGCCTGGAAAAGCCTTTGCCCCAGTGTCTGCTGCAGATACCCGGAAAGCCAGACGCTCTGAAAGAGAAGGAAGACTTCATATCCCAGCGAAACCAGGAAAAAGATCCAGAACAGCGTCTTTATCCCTGCTTTTTTACGGCTGTATTTCCAATCTCGAAAAAACGGGAACAGGAGCGCACCGAGAAAATAATACAACAAATAAACAAAAGCAGAATCCGAGTTCCAAAACCAGGATGGATCATTGGTAGGCTGATGTCCCAGGAAGAAGGTACCAACGACATAGAGTGCGACAACAATCACAGCTATAAAGATCCTGCTGCGGATGATCCGTTTTAAGATCTCAAAGAATACACTGATGACAAACAGGCACGGCAGGAACCAGAGCTGGATCGCCGGCGTCTGATTACGGATGCCAAAGAGTGTCTGCAAAAGCATCTGCGGGACATCTGAAAATGTATACATGCGGACAATCAGCATGTAGATGATCGTAAGGAATGAAAAAAGCACATACGGCAGAAGGAGCGATCGGATCTTCTTCAGCAGAAATGCCCAGAACGATCCTTCTTTCGGTGTCATCGTCGCAAAGAATCCTGCTGCGAAAAAGAACAGCGGCACGTGTTGTGCGAAAATAAAAAGATACGTGTTCTCAGAAACAGGAAGATGCCCCAGATAGATCAGGAGCATCCCCGCCCATTTCAGAATATCAGCCCAAAGAATACGCTGTTTCATTTTTCCTTTCTCCAGCAGAAGCAATTTCGCTTTATTCATCATACCCGTTTCAGATTATTCTTTCCAGTGCTTTTTCGTGACCCATTTTGCACTTTTCTTCATTCAGGTCACTTTTCATTTGAGAAAAAAGTGACCTCCTGAATGGGTCCCTCCATTTAGGTCAAGAAGCGGGATAAAAATAGTGACCCGCCAGGACATTCCCTTCATCCAGGTCACTGAATCAAGAAAGAGTTTGTGACCTAATTAGAAGAAGGTGCGATACAGGTCACTCAAAATCAAGGAATAGCGTGACCCATCAGCTGGTGCCTGCAAATAGGGTCACTCAAAATACAATAAACGCGTGACCTGTAAGCGAGGTACCAGAAATCAGGTCACTCAAAACAGCAAAAAGGAGTGACCCATAAGAACACTAATGAGATTTAGGTCACAGATGGGATGCGAAAAGAGTGACCCACTGAAAGCATCCCTCATTTTAGGTCAACGATCGGGATAAAAAAAGTGACCCGCTGAGGTCTTCCCCCCGATTCAGGTCACTTAAACTCTAGAGTTTGATCTTTGTGATGTTCTTGCGGCGAACAAAAGGTTCATACAAAAACTGGCGGAACGCATAGACAAGCTTACGCGGCGCTTTTTCAATCAGCGCGTCGCGTTTCTGCGTATTTGTAATGCTCCGCTCTTCTTCGTACCAGCCTTCTTCATAATCAGTCTGCTGTGCAGTGATCCTTTCAGGCGTCGGTCCGATCTTCCGGGCGATCACATAGATCTCGGTCTGTGTATTGACGTCAAACTGCACTCTGCCTGCAGCCTCAGACGGAGAATGTTTGATCTTCCAGACTTTATCCTTTGCAGAGAACTTCACGATGAAAACATCCAGGATCTCCATCCCGTTCTGTTTTGTGAACGTACTGTAGAAAAAGTCCGGTGAAAACTGATACAGCCCATGGCCGTTAAAATTATTGGTCGGCACCATGCAGATATAGGTTCCGCCTAACTCAAGCATGGAAAAACAATTGCCCAGCACCATCGGAACTGCGAAAACATGCTCCATCGTCCCGCCATCGATGATGCAGGAAAACTGTCCCTCCAGCTCTTTTCCGATCGGCTGGTTCAGATCATGTAAAATGTCCGGATTTTCATGTGAAAAGCCGTCCAGGCTCTGCAGTTTAAAGCCATACATATCCTGAAAAATACCTTCCGCATACGGACTCTCAAAGTCTTTCGAAAGGAGTTCCTGCGGAATCTTTCCCGCATAGTCCGGCAGATATTTTCGGAATTCTTTCTCCGAAAACGCGCGGAACTGACGTCCCAGTGTCAGCGTCCTGGAAAAATCAGTGCCATAGTTCTTTCTGGCGTATTCAATTGTCAGCATCGATGTGATACGAAAGCCCATATCTGCTTCCTCCCAGGCACTTTCCCTATTTTGAATACAGCTCCTGCAGTTTTTTCCGGTCGACTTTGTTGTTCTGGTTCAGCGGCAGATTCTCCAGCCGCACAAATTTATTCGGCACCATATGACGCGGCACCTTTTCTTTCAAACGATCACGCAGTTCTTTTTCATCCAGGGAGCCGACATAGCACATGATGATGTGCTCGGTCTCTTTATTAAAGATGCATGCACACTGCATCCGGTCATCCAGTGCACAGGCAGCCAGTTCGATCTCGCCTAATTCCACACGATGTCCCATGTGTTTGATCATAAAGTCGCGGCGGCTCTTAAAGACGATCTCACCGTATTCATTGCGTTCCACAATATCCCCGGTGCAATAGATCGTCTCGCCCGGTTTCAGTGGATTATCCTGATACTTTTCAGCCGTGGATGCATCATCTTTGAGGTACCCCAGACCCATGCCCGGACCAGCCAGACAAAGCTGTCCTTCTTCACCATCTTTTGCTTCTGTGCCGTCATCTTTGATGATATAGGCAGTTACGAATTCTGCCGGGAATCCCAACGGGATCCGCTCATCATCAGCGATCTCACGCTCCATTGGATACAGGAATGTATAGAAGAATTCGGATGCGCCATAACCCTGGCAGTAACGCGGATCCGGGATCACTTTCTTCATCTTGTTGATCAGTTTGGTCGATGCCACATCACCCGCAAAGGTAACAGTTCTCAGGCACTTATTCAGTTCCTCTTCATAGCCTTCCCATGCTGAAAACCGGGAGATCACAGTCACGCCGCTTGCGACCCAGTCAATAATGGAGATCTGATTCTCTACCAGATACTTCACCAGTTCAGCAGGCTGACTGAACAAGTCCTTCGGCATAAAATAGCAGGTAGCTTCTGCTGCAATGGAGAAGAACAGATTCAGCACGCCCATGACATAGTACATCGGAGACTGGTTGCCCACATGATCGGTAAAAATGATCCGCACGTCATCGCGGTTAGCAATGGAGCAATACAGAATTCCGTTGTGTCCAACCATAACACCCTTTGGATTTCCGGTGGATCCGGAAGTAAAGACAACGCTGGCAAGTTTTTTGGAAACTTCTTTTTCCTCAATGACAGGAAGATCAAAGTCTGCTTCTTCCTGCTCCAGGATATCCTCATAAACCAGAACCGTTCCGTCAAAATGAATTTCTCTGGCTTTTTCTTCTGTCTCACGATTGGTCAGGATGATCACCGGCTCCAACGTCTCAAAGATCTTCTCGATCCGCTCATTCGGCATGGTCTCGTCAATACAGGAATAGTAATCCCCTGCATATAAGATGCCGTGCATGCAGGCGGCCAGATCGTTGCCAGCCTCGATCAGAGTTGTCACAGGCTGCGGCTCCTTTTCGCCGATCTTAGCCGGGTCCTCTCCGGTTGCACAGATAATGGCTTTCGCAATACGGATAGAGATGTCATACATTTCCCGATATGTCATCTCTCCGTCAATATCTACAAACCCGATCTTCTCCGGTACATCTTTGACTGCCTTATCGAGTAATTCTGTCACACGTTTGAATTCCATTAAATATTCCTCCTGAGTTTTTCTATGTTCCTTAGATAGTCTAAAGTCTGTTTGATCACATTTACATGACCGCCTTCTTCTTCCGTATAACGGACCGGCAGCTCGATGATCTCTTTTCCGCTCCGTTCTGCCCGGATCAGCAGTTCGATGATAAAAAACCATCCGTTCTCCGTCGTATCTGACTGACGGATCAGATCCTCTACGAACTCCTTCCGGAAGAACTTAAATCCGCAGATAGCATCCTGTGACTGCATGTGGAGCCGGCTTTTCATGACCAGCGTCAATCCCTTGGACGTCACATTCCGATACCACTTTCTTCCGATCGTCCGCGCGCCTTTTGCCTGCTTGGATCCATTGATCATACAAAGATCCGCGTCCTCCTCAAAAAGGTGGATCACCTGCAGCAGATGCCTCAGGTCTGTGGAAAGATCCACATCCATATAGCCGGTGATCTCAGCTGTATTGGCTGCGATCCCTGCCCTGAAAGCTGCACCAACACCTTTTTCCGCGATCCGGATATAGCGCACGTTTTCGTATTTGCTTACCAGCTGCTTTGCGATCTGTTCCGTTGCATCCTGCGATGCATTATCCACAATGGTCAGCTGATAGGAAAAATCCGTTTCATTCGGAACGACAAAGCGTTCCAGAAAAGCAACTGTCTGGGTAATGCCCCTCTCCAGCCGCTTCTCCTCATTATATACAGGAAACAGAATATTGATCTGCACGATGACTCCTTAAAACTGCGCGTAAATAAATTCCGTATTGGAAATATTCAGCGACAGCAATATCATAACGATCACGAACCAGTAGATCAACAAACGGATCACAAAGTGCTGTTTTAAAACCAGTCCGCAGATTTTCTTCTTTGTATTGTACTCAATAACCGATACGATCAGCAAGGTGAAAAATCCAATCAGCAGTATAATAAGCTGCAGACCATCCAGATCAAATTTCAGGATCGTACCGTCAAACAGGGAAACAAAGGCAAATTTCTTGAAGACCTTACCTGTCAGGTCCCCCAGCTGTGCCAGATCTTTCACACTGAACAAGAGCGGGGCCAGCCATAACAGGAGCGTCGTCCTTACCTGCTGCCAGAATTTATATAACGGCGATGCCACAGCCTTTGGATGCTTCTTTCCAAATGATGCAGCCACCGGTTCCAGCAGCATGGTGATTATAAAGATCACGCCATAATAAACGCCCATCAGGAAGAACTTCCAGCCGCTCCCATGCCATACACCCATGATGATCCAGAGGATCATCAGCGCGATGCAGGAGATGAGCTTTGTCCTTCTCTTGCGCGCATGCCGGTCTGCTCCCTTTTTGATAAAGGACTTCGCCATGCGGCTGACAGACAGCGGATAATAAATATAATCTTTCAGCCATGCACCAAGTGTGATATGCCACCTTCTCCAGTATTCCGCGATGCTGCGGGAGAAGTAAGGCTGGCGGAAGTTTTCCGGCAGTGTAATGCCAAACATCTGACTGATACCAATCGCCATGTCGGCAAATCCGGAAAAGTCTGAATACAGCTGCAGCATGGAAAGAAGCATAGCTAAAAGGATCAGAACGCCCGTTGCTTTGCTGCTGCCATAGATCCCGGCGATCAGCGCTGCCGTACGGTTGGCGATCACCAGCTTTTTAAAACAGCCCCAGCCAAAACGCATCAGGCCTTCAAAGATCGATTTTGCCTCATAGGTATGCGGTTCATAAAACTGCGGGGTTAGATCTCCGTAACGGTTTAAAGGCCCCTGTGTGATCGACGGAAAATAAAAAGCAAATAACAGCAGTTTAGCGAAACTGCGCTCTGCCGTAATCTGTCCGCGGTAGACATCCACCGTGTAACTGATGATCATCAGCGTGTAATAGGAGATGCCAAGCGGAAGCAGAAGATCTTTCAAAACCCAGGAGCCTCCCGTTCCCATTCCGCAGATCTCCGGCACGTATTTTAAGAGGATCAGGATGACAACTGCGCAAAGAATACAGATGGCTGCCAGGATCTTTTTCTTTTGTTCCGGATGCGTTTCCATTCTTTTGACCAGGAAGAAGATCAAAAGCGTTTCCGCTGCCAGCACCACCAGACCTAACCTTGTCGCATAGACATAAAACAGGAGGCTGGCAGTCAGCAGCACGATCCACTGGCCCTTTTTCGGCACCAGATAATAAACAGCAAAAGCGACAGCCAGAAAAACAAAGAAAAGCAGGCTTAACAGATTCATGAAGCCTCCTTTCCGTATGTCTGAACGAGCCAGCTGGTATAGACCCTTGCTCCATCCTCATTCAGATGATCGGCATCGTCAAAATACTTTTCGTCATATGGTGCAAAGGAGGTTTCGATATGCACCTTTGGGAACTGCGCTGCCGGATAATCTTTCTGCAGCGTTTCAAAATAAGCAGAAAATGGTTCAGAGATCTTTTTGCTTTCCTCAAACGTTGTTGCGATCAGCGGCATGTTGAGAGAATAGACTTCTATATCATTTTCCACGCAAAGGTCGATGATCTTCCGGTAATACTGATCCAGTGTTTCCAGCGGGACAAATTCCGTCATATCATATTCCGCACTGGTCGGCCACCAGCTGACAAACGTTTTAAAGCCTTTGCCCTCTATCATTTCCTTGTAGGCTTCTTTGTTGATGGTCAGCCGGTCTTCCGAAAAAGATTTGACCAGCGGCGTCATATATTTGGTTGGTGATTTGATCTTATATTCCAGCAGGGAGAAAACGTTAGATCCGCCCGTTTCTTTCAGTGCAGCTTCCTCCTGGTTTGCTTTGGCAGAGCGGATCACTTCCATCGCATCAGAAAACGTGATCGCGTCAAAGTAGACCGTTCGTGTCCAGAAACCGTCAAAACTGGTAAAATGATAGGCGCTCTCAGAAAGAAAGACTTTCTTCGGAACGCCTCTGTTTGCAATATATTCAGTTAATGCGTAATAAGCTTCTACAGAAGTGGAGCCGCCCTGTGCCAGAGAAACACAGTTCTCGCTCCCTCCTAATTCATCCAAAAGTTCCGGAAGGATCGCAGACTTGGCTCTGGAATCTCCCAGGATCAGAACGTCTGCATTCGGAATATCCGTTTTCCCCATCCGGTAGTCTTTTCCCTCCCGGTAATAGGAGTATTCTCCGTCCATATAAGAATACGGAGCTGACGCCAAAAAGATCCAGACGAGGATCACAGGAAGAAACACAAGAATGATTTTTCCGATAACTTTCAGCGCCTTCATAGAAAGATGCTACAGGCTTCTTAAATATTCCACAGCTGTCAGCACATCCCGGCTCCTCTCCGGCATGCGCATCTCGATGGAAATATAGTTTTCATAGCCATTTTCATCCAGGATCCGTTTGATCTCTCTGTGCTCTTCCCGCTGTCTGAGCATTTTCAGATTTGGTTCACTGTAATGCACGTGATTGATCAGAGGGATATTCTTTTCTGTCAGAAGTTCGTAAATGTTTTCCCCATTGGCCAGAATGGCGCCAAGATCCAGATTGACCTTGAACGCTTTGGATGCATTCTTTCCAACTTCTTTCCCGATATACCGGACCAGTTCAAAGGCCTGTGAAGTATAGTTGATAAAGTTCGTATTATAGATAGACGGATTTGCTTCGATCGCGATGCATGTGCCCCTCTGTGCTGCATACATCGTAAGCTCCGAGAAGAAGTTCACAGACACCTTGCCAGCCAGTGCCAGGTCATAGCCATCCGGAATGTTCCTGTTTTTCGGACATCCAAAAACAATGTTTTTGCACTTCAATGCAACTGCAAAATCAATTGCCTTTTTCATATACTGGATCAGGCTTCTGTTTTCTGTTTCCGATCCAAAAATATTGTAATCGATCCCATTCAGAACAGACTGCATGGAAACGGTCTTCACTCCGTAATAGTTATACAGGTCTTTTGCCCATTCAGCCGCCTCCCGGATGCGGTCATACGGACCTGCCTGACGTCCCAGCATTTCCGAATGTTCCCACTGGAAGATCCGTGTCGGGGCAATCTCTAATCCCATCCTGCGGTCGCCTAGGAATTCATACATCCTTTCGTCTTCATCCGGGCTCCATGCAATGTTGGAAATAGCATATTTCATAATGTGATCTCCTTGTCTGTAAAATCCTTGATCCTCTTAAGCATATCTTCTTTTTGGTATAAGTATCCGCCGTTTACATCGGCAGCTGCGAAACCTCTCATCTTTTCAAAATGGACGGTCCGCATATCATAGTCTGCCGGTGTTCCGGGCAGCTCATTCACAAACTCTTTTCCGGTCAGGTAAAAATAAACTTCACTGCTTTTGACCGGTTCCGTTGCAATATTCAGCAGTGAAATGCCAGCACTCATTGCTCTTTCAATATCCCCGTAAAGGTCTGAAAGATCGTAAAACTGATATACCGCACGGGAATCTGTAAAGTTCAATGCAGAGAAACCGACCTCTTCAAAGATCTTCCGCAAAAAAGTCTTTTCTTCTTTTCCTTCCGCCCGGCAGGCATAAAAACCTTTTTCGTTTATCTTATAATACTCCATTAACTCCCTTTTTTGTGCAGAAAGTTCTGTGAACTTCTGCTCGTTTAAGAGTGATGGGATATAGTGGATGTAATCGTAAATAAAATTCTTTTTGATGCCTTTCCCAAACAGACCCGGAAGCCGCACGATCAAATGATCCGGAAAGTTCTCTTCTACAAATGTTTCCAGCATCCGCCGATGCTTTCCATAAGCGCCGTTTCCTGAAGCGGCATCCTTTTCCGTAACCGGAAAGGTTCCTTCATACACATCCACCGTTGAAATCAGCACTACTTTTTCCGGTGCAATCTTACGGATGTTTTCCTGCGCATTCAAAACGACCTTTTCATCCTCTTCCGGAAATGTATTTGCCGTAAACTTTTCTGCCGGGACTGCCGCATAATAAAGGATATCCGGCTTTGTGCCGAAAGCTTCCTCGATATTCTTACTGTTGTAAAGGCCTGCAAACTCTCCGGCTGCTGCCAGATTTCCGCCTACAAATCCTGTGTATCCCGCCAGCGCTCTCATTTTACGATCACGGTCTTTCCGCTTCCGGTCGTTTCATCATCCAGAAGCTTTCTCATTTCCGCTATGACTTCCCCTGCTGTCAGGATCCGTCCGCGCGGATTATTATAAGCTGCCTGTTCCTTGATCAGATCCGGCATATCCGAAAGGAATTTGGTGTCTGTCAGATCCGGTGCCATGGCATTCACACGGATCCCTTTCGGAGAAAATTCTTTGTGCAGTGCACGCATCAGCCCCAGCATAGCGCTTTTGGTAGTAACATACTGCGCCAGGAAGTTTGGCGTGCCCTCTTCTGTTCCATAATAGGATGACATCAGCAGCACATTGCCTTTCTTCGCTTTGGACATCTTTGGCAGTAGATCCTGCAGGATCAATACGGCCGATTTAAAAGAGATGTCCAGGTGTGCCTGGAAGAAGTTGTCCCAGTCCATTCTCTGGAAACGTTCCGGAATGGCCTTTGGCGCAGGCAGATGCACAAAGTCGGTGACCAGTTCTTTTTCATGCAGTTCTTTCAGGAACTCTTCGATCTCACCCACTTTACGCATATTCACCTGCCGGAGAAAGAGTTTTTCTCTCAGCTTCGGATAAGCATTCATCAAGTCTTCGATCAGATCATAGCAGTCATAGTAGGTGCCATAGATCCATTCAATATCTGCCAGGTCTTCCCTGCAGTATGATTCCATCAATTCCAGTCCAAATGCGGAATCAGCCGCGGTGATCAATAATCGTTTCATTTATCGGACTCCTATCTGCATTACTGCTTTCAGCACTTTTGTGCCGTAACGTTCGTTTTCTTTTTCTCCTGTTACCGTCCCTGTTACCTTTAAAACCAGGAACCGGAACGTATCATTTACTTCACTCACCTTTCCGGTAAAGGTGATCTCCTCACCCGGAAAGACCGGTTTTACAAATTTGACTTCCACACTCTGGATAAGTGAGTTCTCGCCCGGCAGATAGACGCCTGCCATGGTAGATAGAAAGGAGGCGGTCAACATTCCATAAGCGACTTTTCCGCCAAAACCTTTTTCTTTTGCAAATGTTTCATCACAGTGCAAAGGGTTCACATCCCCGGTCATCTCCTGGAACTGCTGCATCATCTGCTCCGTGATCGTCACAGAGAACTGTTCTTCCATTCCGGTTTTTATTTCTTCAAACGTATAATGGTTCATATCGTTCCTCTCTTCCCCCGACCGAAGGTCGAGGGAGCCTGGCGGCTTTGAGCGAATAAGAGAAACTCGACAGAGTTTCGCCCTTTATAATTTTTCCACACTTCCAACCACATAGCGCTGCCTGCGGAAATTCAGATTCAGGATCAGCGACAGGTATTTCAGCACAAAGGTTAAGATCGCAAACAAGGCAAAGAATCCGATCGCCAGAAAGATCATGATCGGAGTCCAGCCTTCAACAGGATGTCCGGTTGCGTAAATGACTACCGTGTAAATGCCTACCACAGCTGCAAAACACAGCATGATGATAGAAAGCACCAGCGCGATCTTGAAGCCGATATCCGTAAACAGGATCAGCGAATCCATCGCCAGCGTCCGTCTTTCTTTGCCGGATCCCCTGTCTGCTGCAGCTTTCTGCGGATCAAATGTCAAGTAGGTTGATGCCAGACCGGAATTTGCAAAAACGGCTTTGCGGTACATGGTCGCGTGATTCATCGCCGTCGCCCGGTTGATCGCCCGCCTGGAGATCAGCCTAAATGCCTCTGTCCGTATCTTAGCTTTAATATTTGAAAAATGATTGAAGATGGAATAAAACATCCGGGAAGAAAGTTTGGTCTTTCCGTTCGGGCAGGCGGAGATGATGTCAAATCCTTCCTGCATTTTCCGGTATAACTGTTCCATCATATCATCCGGCCAGGTCTGCTGCGCATAATCAAATTCGTAGACAAAATCACCGATGGCAATATCGCAGCCGGCATTCATTGCCAGCTCAACGCCCTGCACAAATCCCATATTTACAATGGTCACCGGACAGGTGAAATCTTTTGCTGTTTCCCTGATCTTCTGCTCGGAAAGATCCGTAGAAGCATCATCCACGCAAATGATCTCAAACTGCGCGAACTGTTTTTCCAGCTGTCCGTACACATGCTGAAGGAAACTGCCGATCGTGGCAGCGTTGTTTCGCACATAGATCACTGCAGAGATAAAGATTGGTTCTTTGCCGTTGTTCATAATAATTCCTCCAGGTCATAGACCGTTGTGATCTTTCCGGACAGCACACTGACAAATGTCGGCGATGTGCTGTGCGTTTTGATCATGGTTGGGCGGGAATCATCCACATCCGAAGCCATTAAGATCGGCTTGATGGAAAAAAGAGATCCCAGATATTCAAACTGATAGTCCTCTTTCATATATTTATGAGCCAGCTTGGACATATAAGGCCATGCAGAGTCCGGTTTTGCCGGGCAGGTATTGCAGTTTGCCAGATAACCCTTCCGGCAGGTGCCGCCGCTCTTTTTCTGGCATTCAAATTCCGCCAGTTTTTCATAGCAGGTCTGATGCGGCGTAAAGGTAACGCTGGTCAGTGTATGGAGCCCGGTCCTGCCAAACGGCATTATAGAAAAGAATGGTCCGTCCATTACGGTGATCCCCACGTTTTTCAGTTCCTCTGACACGCGGCATAAGATCACTTCGCATAATTCATATTTGATCCGGAACGGTTCAAATCCTGCCAGTTCTGTCAGTTCATTCACGCAGGCATAAGAAGCGTTCAGGACAAACGGTGCTTCATAGATTCTCTCTCCTGCTTCCAGAAGATAAACATCTTCCTTCTTTTCGATCTTCGTGACCGGCGCACCGGTTTGGATCGTTACATTTGGATAATCCTTCAGATCACCCAGCATGCGCCTTTTAAGGATCTGTGCATCAAAGGTGACCTCCCGTGTCAGAAACGCTCCGTCGCACATCCCTTCTTTAAAGTAATTTGTGGCAGGCACTCTCTCTGCCGGTATCTGTGCCGCTTCTGAAAACTTTTCAAACTGTTCCGCACTGGTCCAGGAGAATTTGGAGCTGGTCGCATAGACCTGATCAAATGCATCATGAATGCATTCCGGATATTCTTTTACGAAACGGTCAAAATAGCCGGCCGTTGCTTTTGCTGTGGAAAGAGATCTTGGATAATGATAGCCCAGATGCACCCGCGCCTGATTTACATACGTCGCACGGGTAAAGCAGTCATTCTCTTTTTCCAGCACAAGCACACGCTCGTTCTTCCGCGCACATAAAAGCGCTGCGTAGATCCCGTAAATGCCTGCCCCTATGATGATCTTATCAAACTTTCCTGCACTCATTTAATCAAAGTTAAAGATTGGATAATAATCCTGGATAATAGTCACCGAGTAAGAACTGATGACATAATCCGGTTTTGTTTTTGTAATGTAGTCTTTAATACTTCCGTCATAATAACGCGGGTCGATCAGTTCCACCTGCTTTGCATTCAGGGAAATAAAACCTGTCACCGGAATGCACAAAGAGTCTGCTACAAAAAGGATCGTGGTATCATTTTCAGCCTGCAGGTTTGTCACCGTTGCTTTTCCGGTTCCATAGAATGAAAGCAGTGCAAGGAAACACTCTCTCCAGTAAATGTCTTCATGATTCATTTCATCTCTGTCATAAAGTGCTTCCCAGTTTCCTTCCCGCATATACTGTTCCCCGTTCTGCCCCTTTTTATCCAGGGTCAGATTCAGGAGCGTATCAAACTTTGGATGCATCAGCTCAAAATCATCCGGCGTTGCCTCCGCCAAAGTTGCCTTTCTGCCAAGCGAACCCAGATAGTGTGCCGGAAGCACCTCGATCTCATACTGGTTTGGATCATAGTAACCCGGATCATATACAAAACTATACTGTTCCTGCATATACTGACAGATCTCATTGGTTGCCCAAAGAGCCACCGGCTGGCGCCAGTGATGATCCGTCCGGAAGAATAACGAACGGTAATCCGTAAATGCTGCATGCATGTTATCCCGGATATCCAGGCAGTCGATGCCGTAAGCACGCAGATCCTCCACTAAGAGGTCCGCATTCTGATTGGAAAAATCCTGCACCTGATTGATCCCTTCATCCCCGTACTTATTGATATTGCCCGGGGTCTGCACATAAAAGAATGTGGATCCTGCTGCCTGCGCCGTCTCTGAGAGGCCTTTGATCTTGGTAGCGATCTTCTGGATATCCTCCGGAGACTCCTTTGGATTCGCACTGGCCAGATACCCATCCTCCAGATATAAGAGGCTGTTGTATTCTCCCGGTGCAAAGATCTTAAACCCGATCAGGTTTTTATACCGAACCTCTGTCTCTACGATCTTCCGTCTGCCAAGCAGCAGATCATTGGAATATGCATTCGTATAATTTTTCGCAGCAAACACAGCATTGCTGTAACCCTTGGAGATCCTCTGCAGGAAATTATCCTCCTGCCCGATCTCATAGACTTTCGTCTCAATGCTGTGATCCATCCGGAACAATTCTGTCTTTCCTGCCTTGATCGCAATCGCTACAGCGATGATAGAAATCAGAAAGGCAAACAGAATGCCAATGATGATCCGCGTTATGATCTTTTCGACTTTTCCTTCTTGCTGCATGTTTAAAAATTAAAATAAATGAATGGGTTGTACAGTTCTGTCACAATGGACAGGACGGAAAGGACAAAAATGGCCAGAACCACGACGCCCCTTCCGATATCTCTTACCACAGGCTTCCTGATCTTTCCGCTGATCCATCTGGCAAACGGTGTACACAGAAGGATCGCTGCCGGAAGCAGGAAACGGATATTTTTCAAATACTTCCAAAAATCGCCATCTACAAATGTATTGGTCGTGCCTCCAAACATGTTTCCGATATACCGGAAAGCCAAAGGAAGGCTCTCTGCCCGGAACAGCACATAAGCGATCAGCAGGAAAAAGATCACATAAATATGATAGATGATCTTTTTTGCCTGAAAGCCTTTTGCTGCTGCGCTCTTGAGTGCTTTTTTGCCAATTCCCGTCAGGGATTCAAAACTCATCAGCACAAAGAACAAAAGTCCCCAGATCACAAAGTTCCAGTTGGCGCCGTGCCAGAATCCCA
>JAFWCK010000080.1 GCA_017536965.1 Lachnospiraceae bacterium
CTTTCCACACCAGTCTATACCGCAGCTCGAGCCGCGGTTTCCATGCGGAAGCGTCCATCCGATGCGCCCCGTCCCGCCGGTGCTTCCGTCCGCCCCATCGCCGCTGCCGCTTCATCCGTTCCTCTTCCTTCTCGATGTTCTCGATCGCCTGCCCTGGTGCTAGAATAAAAATCGTCCAGAATAAAGTGAGAGATTCCGTTGGATATGCGCTATACTATATCCGACAAGGAGGAACTCACCATGCCAAGACAAACCAAGCAGCACAGCCAACAGTTCAAACAAGATGCCGTCAAGTATGTCCTGGAGCATCCTGACCTCACCAACGAAGAGTGTGCCAAGAACCTGGGTATTGGCCTCAGCACACTGTCCCGCTGGAAGAAGCAGTACAATGATAATGAAGGTACTGTTCCTACCAGAGGATCCGGCAATTATTCCTCTGACGAGGCGAAGGAAATCGCCCGACTGAAGCGCAAGCTGCGCGACGCTGAGGACGCGCTCGATGTGCTAAAAAAAGCCATCAGCATTCTGGGAAGCGACTGACGACAGCCACATACATCGAAGTCGCTGCCAAGATGGAGGCCGCCAAAGCCGTGGGACGCCGGGTCTCCCTCACCGGAATGCTGGATTTCCTTGGCGTCTCGCGATCCGGCTACCAGGCCTTCCTTAAGCACAGGCCCTCGGAAGCCGAGCTCCGAAAGGAACGAGTCAAGGAGCGGATCCGGGAGATCTACGACGGCTCTCACCAGAATTATGGTGCTCCAAAGATTACCCGGGAGCTCCAGAAGGAAGGAGAGCGGATCTCCGAGCGCACAGTCGGGACCTACATGCGGGAAATGGGAATCCGGGCCCAGTGGGTTAAACCATGGATTGCTACTACCATTGATTCCGACTTCAGCAAGGAGCTGCACAATATCCTGGACGAGCAGTTTAACCCCGACAGGCCAAACGCCGTATGGTGCACCGATATTACCTACATCTACACCCATGAGGGATTTGCCTACCTGACCAGCATCATGGACCTTTACTCCCGGAAGATCATTGCCTGGGTCCTCGCTCCGACCCTGGAAGCCAAGTATGTAGTAGAAGCAATCAATCTGGCCAAAGCCCGCCGGAAGACCGACCAACCGTTGGTACTTCATTCAGACCGGGGTGTGCAATACGTTTCACAGGCTTACAGAGAAGCCACGGAGAAGTTCCAGCTTAGCTACAGCCACAAGGGTTATCCCTATGATAATGCCTGCATCGAATCCTTCCACTCCTTGATTAAGCGGGAATGGCTGAATCGTTTCCGGATTGAAACCCATGAGCAGGCACACCGGCTGGTCTTCGAATACATTGAAGCTTTCTACAATACCGTCCGGATTCACAGCCACTGCAACTATATGTCCCCAGATCAGTTTGAACGCCTCTACCAGAAGGTATGCAACGCAGCCTGATGTTGAAACGACCGCCCCCTTCATGATATGATCTCGTTACCAGTTTGGAGGATAGAGCTCCGGTGAGGACCGACTCGAGCGCCAGCTGGTCGACGGGGGCGATTCCATACGGCATCGCTCCTTTTTGCTGGGAAAAATGATGCCGGTGGTTTAAGCCCCCAGAGTTAAAGCGATAAACCTCGGGTCTGGGCGGAGCCCAGCGTAACAACACCCATCACCTCAGCTAACGCGGAAATTTCTCACTTTATTCTGTCCGAAATCTTGACAGAGGATCACATTGGAGAATCATCAATGGGCAATAGTAAGGTCGCCTGAGGTATCAGGTGTCAGATAGGGAGCATATTCCCAGGAGTCCCAAGGGCCATGAGAGGCTCCAAAGCGAATCCTGTAAGCTTTGAGATAATTCATGGAAGACCCATCCATTTCATAATATTTCCAGGGATTGGAATCGATATCATAACCCTTCAGGACCCAGATGCGTAATTCATTTCGCTCGGTCCGTGTCATAGGTATGTTATCAATCATCTCAAAGAACATCTCCCAATTCAGTTCATATTCCGGGGTGCCTTTGACGAATTTCATTCTGAAACCTCCTTCCGAAACAGAGAAGGTTTGAGGATAATCTGTGGAGCAGGGATGGTGACGCATCCCAGAAGATTAAGAAGCTTATCCCCATATAGGAAACGGAAGACTTCGTAAGGGCACTTGTTTCCCAGACTTTCTCTGGAATATGAATTAATATGATTCATCATCAAAGTGATATCGGATTGGGTATACAAGCTAAAGTCTTTACCTTTAGGAATGCAGTAGCGAATGAATTCGTGGTTCCTCTCGCAGCTCCCCTTCTGAAAAGGTGCGCTGGGGTTGCAGTAAAACAGCCGGGTCCTTTGTTCACCGGATACAGTGAATTCAATGGCTTTGGGATCGCTGAATTCACTGCCATTGTCAGCGAGAAGAAGCGTGAAAATTTTTCGGAAGTCATCCGAACCAAGGCCTTCATAGAGCGAATTAAAGATATCAATAACAGATTGGGCATCATTTGTATCCCGAAGGAAGGCCAGCATCATTTCACACTTCACAAAATGGACAGTAAGAAGCACTTTGCCACCCTTCTTTCCTTCAACAGAATCAAGTTGTACAATCGGGATGTCCGGATGTTGCTGTGTATATTGCTGGAAAGCTTCGAAGTCTCGTCCGATTCGACAGTTCTTGTCGACCTTAAAAAGTTTTTTCCTTTTTCGAGGTCTGAACCTGACTTTTCGGGGAAGATCAATGTTTCTGGCAGATATCAGGCATTTATCTATCAGGCGATAGATCGTACGTTCACTTACCATAATGGAATCCCGATTGTGCACGTATACATGATG
This sequence comes from Lachnospiraceae bacterium, assembly GCA_017536965.1. Lineage (GTDB taxonomy): Bacteria > Bacillota > Clostridia > Lachnospirales > Lachnospiraceae > RGIG5612. The sequence goes on from JAFWCK010000080.1 coordinate 2,804, forward strand.
CGGAGATTGACCGTTTTGAATCAGGGGAGAAATCAACTGATTCATAACCTGGAGTTCTTCTTCAGTGTAAGACATGCCCGAACGAGATTCAGAAAGAACAGCATGGTAATCCTGATCGGCATTGGAAGCAAAGTAAAAATGCTTCTCAAGCGAGCAATCGAAGGATTTACCGCAGCCATTGCAAACATACGGTGGTTTTTGTAATCGTACGCAGAAAGCAGGTTCATATTTATTGCAGTTGATGTTGCATAAATTGCATCTGCGACAGAGTATCTGCTTATATGAAACTTTACATGGATAGCAGATATGTGTTCTGGTGCATGTGTAACGATTGACGCAGTTGTTATAACAGAAACCACGGCCGCCAGTACGACGGATAGTAATATGAGCTTTGACCTCCCGGCCAATTGTTGATCGGTTTTTCATTAATGCAGCCGCAATTTCAGATAGACTATGCTTTTCGTTAAGCATGTGTTCGATGAGCTGACGACTTTCCAGGGTAAGATGTTCCCGGACCATTTTTCCCTCCCTTCCGCCGGGATGCAGTCATCTTGAACATACCAGAAACCTGCTTTATCCTCCATTGGAAATGTGTAGGTTGATTGTGTTGATCAGGTTTATCGCTTTTAGGTTTCCAGAAAGGGTAATGCTCAGTTGGCGGAAGAAAAAAGAGCGATGCCACTGCATCACCCTTTCCGCTAACCTCCATGTCGGCGCTCAGGTCGCTCCTCAGCGTTGCCTTATCCTCCGGCATGGTCAAAAGCAGTATTATGCTACCATATGGATATGCTTGTTAACAAGTTTTTTCAGGCATCTTTGCCAGTTTGAATGCAACAGGGACGTTTGTCAGACTAAACGCAACACGGTTGTTGCATCCACTTTGGCAAATAAATTCCGAAAAAAATCCGATATATATTTACTGCCACCCTCTTCCTGAGCTGCGTATCATTTAATGTCAGGCCGATGAAAGCCTGACGGAAATGAAAGAAAGCTTCCGCAGTGCGGAGGATGAAGGAGAGGTAAACACCATGAAAAAGGTTCTTGGCATCGTGATGGTTCTGATGATGGTAGTGGGTCTGATGGTTCCGGTCTTCGGCTCTGCGGAGAGCGTGAAGGGCCATTCTTCAATGTATGTCTACTGTGCGAATGGAAAGCGGCTGAATGTTCGGGCGGAGCCTTCCCAGAGTTCCGATCTTCTGTTCCGTCTGGAGAACGGCAGCAAGGTAAGTATCCTGGGTGATGCCGGCAACGGATGGGCGAAGGTGTCCAACGACGGCCGGGAAGGCTTTGTGAAGACAACGTTCCTGCAGGCAAAGAAGCCCGCCGGCAGCAATTTCAAGTCCTTCTCCGCGAAGGTGTACAGCGCGAACGGCAAGAAGGTCAACATGCGGGTCAGCGCGAATGTCAACGCGGACCGGATCGCCCAGCTGGAAGATTCCACGGCGATTAAGGTCATCGGCGCCACCGGCGACTGGTATAAAATCCAGTATGCCAACGCCACCGGCTACATGATGAAGAAATTCGTCCGCTCCTGATCCGGGTGCCGGATCTCCACAACTCCGTCGGAAGAAATTCCGGCGGTTTTTTTCTGTGAAGCAGGCTTCTGTTCCCTGCTTTGCTCCGTCAGTTGTAGTTCCTGCTGATTGTTCATTCCATGCTGCCCAAAGAAAATGAGTACAGCATTCAGGTGCAA
>JAFWCK010000081.1 GCA_017536965.1 Lachnospiraceae bacterium
CCAGAGGCTCCTGCCTCAGAGCTCTGGAGAAAGAAGAATCGTCATGACAATCGCTATTGATAAAGTAAGAACAGGACAGCAGATCCGTCTGCTGATGGAGAAACGCGGGGTAACGGTAAGAGACGTGAAGAATGCGCTCTCACTGGCCTGCGTGCAGAGTGTCTATCACTGGCTGGATGGCCAGAGTATGCCCACATTGGACAATCTTTACGCCTTAAGCGATCTGCTGGAGGTGCCGATGGATATGCTGGTCTGCGGAAACCGGCGTTATGATCCCAACAAGAATATTCCGGAAGGTGCGGAGCGCCTCTTCCGGTACTACAGGCTCATACAGGAATGCATGGCAGCCTGAACCGGAAAGATCATATACGGAAAACACTATCCCGGCCCGTCGCAGATCTGCGGTGAGCCGGGTTTTTTATGGGAGGAAGGCCATGATGCTACTGGTATACAGTGACAGCCGTTTTCATGCAAAGGTATCCAGGGTGAAGCGTAAAGACGGTATGTGTTTCTGGGTATCGAGGCAGGCTTTTCATGTTCTAGAAAACTTTTTTCTGAATGCAGCGATGTCATCGGAGGAGCAATGCCTTTTATTGCGTATCGCGGAAAGCTCGGGATCAGCAGGGAACTGATGACATTTGACAGTCACAATTCAGAGCAGGCCCTGTTGATCAGCAGTTATTTCAATTCGCTTGAGAAAGAGGAAGACGTCAGCCTTAGCAGGATGTACGACCTTCTTATCAAAGCGTGGAATCAGGAGATTTCAGCGGATCATCCCGTGATGAAGGCGTTTCAATATACCCGAGCACAGACGGTCCTGATCCTGCTTGACACCATGGATGTGATCACCGGTAAAACAGTGCTTGACAATGATCATCTGTTCCTGCAGGAGAACGGAAATATCTGGAGAGCACTGGGACAGGCATCGAGCTGGGTGCAGGCAGAAAGAAATTACAATGCTCTTGAAGAGATGGAGAGCAAGTTACACTGAAGGATAAGAAGTCATGAAAGTACTTGTAATACCTGATGTCCATCTGAAGCCCTGGATGTTTCAGCGGGCATCAGAACTAATGAAAGAAATAAAACCGGACCGGACAATCTGCCTGATGGATATTGCGGACGACTGGCGGCAGCAGTTCAATCTGGATCTGTATATACAGACCTATGACGCAGCAATCGATTTTGCAAAAGAGTATCCGGAGACTCTGTGGTGCTATGGCAATCACGATGTCTGCTATCTGTGGAATCAGCGGGAGACAGGTTATTCCAAGATCGCGCCATGGACAGTCTGCAAGAAACTGCAGGTGCTGCGGGAATCTCTGCCGGATGAGCGGCAGCTGGCTTATCTTCACCGGATCGATAATGTTCTGTTTTCTCATGGTGGTTTGGCGGATGACTTTGTCCGCCGGTATGTTCCGGCCGGCAAATATAACGACATTGATGCGGTCGTCGAAACAATCAATGGATTCGCATGCGGAGAGATGTGGCAGGATGCGTCTCCTATCTGGTACCGGCCGCAGTATTACGAAGGGCGGCTTTATAAACCAAGGAAGCTTTTGCAGGTAGTGGGGCATACACCGGTTGAAGGGATTACACGAAAAGGGAACCTCATTTCCTGTGATGTGTTTTCGACAGACAGCGTAGGGAAGCCGATCGGGACACAGGAATTCATGGTGATTGACACAGTTGCCTGGGAATACTATGGCATTCGATGACGAGAGGAGCGATATACAAATGGCAGTAAGAAGTCTGGATGAATCAAACCGGTTATTTGCAGTAGAAGTAGATATGGAGAACCGCTCTCCTGAAGAAATTGCAAGGGATGCGGTCATGCAGATTAATGCACTATTTGACAGATTGATTAAGGAGCAACAGGAAAAAGATGATCAAAACTCAGAAGGAAGTGGAAAAGAATGAAGACCTATTTTATCAGTGACCTGCACCTGGGCCATGCCAACTGCATCCGGTTTGACAAGCGGCCCTGGGAGACAGCAGAAGAAATGGATATGGAGATCATCCGGCGGTGGAATCGTAAGGTCCGAAAAGAGGATCACGTTTATGTCCTGGGGGATTTTGCCTACAGGAACCGCACAACAATCGCGGATTACACAAAGCAGATGAACGGTCACATTCATCTGATCCGCGGCAATCATGATAAGCGTAGCGAAGCATATGAAAGCTGTTTCTATGAAGTTGTGGATTATAAGGATATGGTAATCATGGCTGACGGTGTAAAATGCCGTCTGATCCTGAGCCACTACTTTATTCCCTTCTATAACGGTGCACGTCATATGGCTTTTATGCTGCACGGCCATACACATAAGACAGAGGAATCGGTCATGGAAGAGCGGATCAAGGAGGACATCCGCCGGAAGGGACTGCGCTGTGAAGCTTATAATGTCGGCGCTATGTGGCAGAATTATGAGCCGCAGACATTTGAAGAGATCATTGCAAGGCAGGGAAGGAAGATTCCGCTGATATAAAAAAGGGGGATACTAATGGATATATATAGTTAGCCATATATTAGAATGGTGTTTACATCACATTGCCACATGACGTTAGCCATCTGATTTTTGAAGGTTTTTGAAATGGCTAAACATCGTAAAAGCAAGGAAAATAAAGGAAAATCTAAAATTTAGATATAGACTTTTTTGCGGAAATCGGTTACATTGTAATTGCGATTAGCCATTGCAAAACCACCATTTTTCAGGAGGGCTAAACACCATGTCTGATGATATGAGAATTACAAGTATTTCAATTCATAACTTTAAATCCCTTTATGATGTAAGCTTTGAGCCAGGGAACGTTAATGTCCTGATTGGTGCGAACGGATCAGGAAAATCATCTGTTCTGGAAGCCATAGGCACATTAAGCGCAGCCATGACAGATCGTGTAAATAGCAATAGTCTGCAAAGAAAGGGAGTTCGTTTATCTGCGTCTCAGTTATATAAATCCAAGTTCCTCGATATAAAAAAAGAATCGGTGACGGTGGATTTCCAGGTGGGCTGGCAAAAAGAGGCTCATGACTATCAGTATAGCGTGCATCTGACCGTGCCGACAGATGATGATTCCTGGAAATATCATACAGAAAGTGCACTGAAGGATGGCAAATCGGTTTTTGGCAGGAGCAATCGCAGCAAGGGACAAATGAACAACAAGATCGGCTACTTTACTGTGGCTGAAGCGCTTGCTTCGGATGAGTATATCTCTGCCGGCAGGTATATCGGTAACTATGGAATATATCAACCGGATACGCTTACGCTTCGTGGTACTTTGCCGGATCCGACACAGGTGTCACCGATCGGCTTGAACGGAGGACGTCTTGCAGAAGCGATAGATGACCTGATAAGGGTGACTGACGGTGATCTGATGTTCGGAAGTCTTTACATGAGTGATGTCCTGGAGTTGATCGAATGGGCATCCGATTTCCGTGTGGGAAAACCGAAAAAAAGCACCCTTAATCCCGGTATTCCGGCAGCCAGCCGCATCATCGAATTCCAGGATCGCTATTTAAAGGATGCTGCCCTTTTTACGGGCTATGATGCCAGTGAAGGCGCTCTTTACGTTCTGTTTATGCTCTGTGTTGCTATGCATCCGAATGCACCGAAAATGTTCGGGATCGACAGTTTTGACCACGCCATGAACCCAAGGCTTGCCCGGAAAATAACACAGGTCTTCAGCAGGTTGATACTTGAAAATGGAAAGACGGTGTTCATGACAACTCACAATCCGCTCGTTCTTGACGGACTGGATCTTACCGATGACAGGGTTCGTCTGTTTGTTACGGACCGGGATGAGAATGGACATATCATCATGAATCGGATACAGGTATCAGAAGAACTTGTAGGGACCGGGCAGTCGCTTTCCCGTCTTTGGATCAATGGTTATCTGGGAGGTGTTCCGGAACTGATATGAGAAAAGTAATAGGCATTGTTGGTGAAGGCCCGATTGATCAGATGGTCCTAAAGGCAGCTATCAACAGAATAACCGGAGAAAGCCATATTTATCGGAATATTCAGCCGGAACAGGATATGTTGGGCGAATTTGGCAATGGCTGGAAGGGCGTTTATCGATGGTGTGAAACAAACGCAGAATTGATCCCTGCCCTGTTCTCGGCAATATCCCCGGCTTTAGATCTGCTGATCATCCAGATGGACGGGGATGTGGCAAGAAAAGAAAAAGAAGTACATTGCCGTTGTGAAAGCACGATTTGCCCTAAAAAGAATGAGGAGTCTCCATTGGTATGCAGACAGCTTAAAGAAGGTAATTGTCCTGTCATCATACCTTGCAGGGATCACGTTAATTCCCCGGAGGGATATCGAATACATTTGGAACAATTACTGCGTTCTCTCATTGGAGATCCTGCAAGTAAGGAAAAAATCGTAATAGTTATTCCTTGTGACAGCACAGACGCCTGGACTGTTGCGGCTTATGAAGAGGATATCGATGATATCGAGGCTGTTGTTGACCCTTGGGAGCGTATTATTTCGCTTAAAAAGGAGTATCATGGCATCCGTATCCCCGGGCACAAAAAGAATACAGCTATATATAGATTGTTCCTTCCTCAAATAATTAATAATTGGGATAGTATAACCGGTCATTGTGGATCTGCCAGAAAACTGGAAACGGATATCAGACAATGGGCGATGAAATCATAATCTTTGATTCCTTAATTAGTAACCGGCGCTTGCTTAAATGCAGGCGCTTTTCTTTTTGTCCGAATGCACATCTATGTGACGTACCCCATCACATGAATGTGACGCATCCCTTCCTAAAAACAATCCACCATTTCTTCTAAACTTTTCAATGTAACAGCTACATGGGTTGTTACACAGATTGCACCATGACAACTGCATAGCATTCTTCAGACACGACCCTGTGACGAAGAGCAACGTTCACGGCAAATGCAATAATCTCCCGCTGAGGGAGCAAGCGGTAGGCCGGTGATAAACGCGGGGCAGCTCCCCGCGCAGCATTGAGGCGTCACAGGATAATGAGACTTCCGCCTGCGGGCGGCTCGGTGAGAACCACGGAGGGGTCAGATTCCCATGGATCCGGTAAGCTGCCGGACGTCTGAATGTATTCCCTGATTTTCCGGGGGTGTCGAGGACAAATACGGAAAGAGCATA
>JAFWCK010000082.1 GCA_017536965.1 Lachnospiraceae bacterium
ACAGGTAATAATTTACTTTTCATACTAAAAATAGTAAAATAGCACATCGTGCAATACTCCAATAATCACTGGAAAGAAGCACACAATATTCACGAAATACAGAGGCACTAATCGTATGTTGATCAAAGAAGAGAAAATCAGAAACATTGCAATTATCGCACATGTCGATCATGGAAAAACCACTCTGGTCGATGCCATGCTGGCGCAGAGCGGCGTTTTCAGACAAGGTCAGGAGGTCCGGGAGCGGGTCATGGATTCCAATGATCTGGAACGTGAAAGGGGCATTACGATCCTGTCTAAAAATACAGCCATTGATTACAACGGGGTGAGGATTAATATCGTAGACACACCGGGTCATGCGGATTTTGGCGGAGAAGTGGAGCGTGTCCTGAAAATGGTCAATGGTGTCATTCTGTTAGTGGATGCCTTTGAGGGAACCATGCCGCAGACGAAATTTGTCCTGCGGAAAGCGCTGGATCTGGATCTGGATGTCATCGTCTGCATTAATAAGATCGACCGCCCGGAAGCAAGACCAGAGACAGTGATTGACGAAGTTCTGGAATTGATGATGGATCTGGATGCCAATGAGAAGCAGCTGGATGCACCAATCATTTTTGCATCCGCAAAACATGGATATGCCATCAAAGATTTAAATGATGAGAAGAAAGATCTGAAGCCATTGTTCGACTGCATTCTGGAAAACATTCCGGCACCGACCGGAGATCCGGAAAAAGGCACGCAGGTCATGATCTCTACGATCGACTATAATGAATATGTAGGACGTATTGGTGTAGGAAAGGTGGATAACGGAACGATAGCAGTCGGACAGGATCTGATCCGTTTGAATGCGAACGATCCTGCAACAAAAGAAAAAGTTAAGATTACCAAACTTTATGAATTCAATGGGCTGGAAAAAGTGGATGTGAAGGAAGCAGGCGTCGGCCACATTGTGGCACTTTCCGGAATTGCGGATCTGCAGATTGGTGATACCATTTGTGCGGACGGTATGGAAGCAATTCCGTTCCAGAAGATTTCTGAGCCGACAATCTCCATGAACTTTATGGTAAATGACAGTCCTTTAGCAGGAAAAGAAGGAAAGTGGTGTACCTCCAGGCAGATCCGGGAACGTCTGTTCCGGGAATTGAATACCGATGTTTCTCTTCGTGTGGAGGATACAGAAAATACAGATACGTTTAAAGTTTCCGGAAGAGGTGAACTTCATCTGTCCGTTCTGATTGAAAATATGAGACGGGAAGGATATGAGTTCGCAGTCAGTAAAGCAGAAGTCATTTATAAAACCGATGAAAACGGTAAAAAGCTTGAACCGATGGAACAGGCCGTGATCGATGTTCCGGAAGAGTTTTCCGGCACCATTATCAGTATGCTTTCAGAACGAAAAGGAAATCTGGTCAGTATGGCAACCTTGTCTGACGGCAGTGTTCGTCTGGAGTTTTCCATCCCGGCAAGAGGACTGATCGGATTCCATGGAAGATTTCTTACCAGCACCAAAGGCACTGGTATCATGAATACGATCTTTGACGGCTATGAGCCATATAAAGGTGACATCGCTTACCGCAATCAAGGATCCTTAATTGCCTATGAACCGGGTGAAGCAGTAACATATGGACTGTTTGCTGCACAGGAGAGAGGTGCTTTATTTATCAGTCCGGGTGAAAAAGTATATGCGGGCATGGTTGTTGGAGAAAACGCAAAATCAGATGACATAGAAGTTAACGTCTGCAAAACAAAGCATCTGACTAACACCCGTTCCAGCAGCGCAGACGAAGCATTGAAACTGACGCCGCCTCGCATTTTGAGTCTGGAACAGGCATTGGAATTTATCGATACGGATGAGCTTTTGGAAGTAACACCGCAATCCCTCCGGATCCGGAAGAGGATCCTGGATTCCCGGATGCGAAAGCGAGCCGGACTAAAATAAAACATGGAAGTATTTAAAGCAGGTGACTGGGTAAAAATCAAATACGGAGAATATGAAGGCAGACTGGCCAAGATCGCGATTCATAAAAAGAGCGGAGAGTACGGTGTGATCCTTTATGAGAACAATCTGGGAATGCATACAGAGCAGACTGCTTCTGCTGCAATTATTATGCTGAGTGCAAATGCTTTGATCCCACTCCCTCCGTATGTTCTTTCCATCCGTCAGCTGAAATCTTTGCTTTCCGGTGAGACAGCTTATGAAGATCTTGCGGAAAAAGTATATCCATCTTTCAATTTAAAACTGGAGCGGCGATACACCTTGATGGCTTCGGATATCCGGAAAGCGCTGATCAATATCAATAAAAAGAAAGATCCCCTCCCACATTTCAAAGAATGGTTCTGGATCATATTAAATGTTTTTTATGAGGATCTGGGTATCCCCGGAAAATATGATCCGGATTTATTTTCTGATTTTCCAAAAGATGAGAAAGAAATCTTCTCTACCGTTTTCGGCATGACAGAAAAACTGTATTGGAGACTGGAGGAAAGGTTTGGAAAACGCGAAGAAGTGGAAGAGTATATGGTCCGCTTTGATGAAGAACCTTTATGGGATCAACCGGATGATCAAAGGCAGGCACTGGAAGAAAGCGCTTACTTTATGATCTGCAATGATATCATTGAACGCGTGGATTCTTATCTTTTCTGCAAGGGAAAACCGCAGGGAGCATGGATCTACAGTCCTGGCCAGATGCGGCATGTGGTCCTGTCATATGAAAGTGATGAAGATCTGAAAAAAGCCACCCCGGAAGAAAAAGCGCTGTTTAAGGATTTTGTGAAAAAACTTTATGTGCTAGGTGATGTAACTGCGATCCGGATTCTGGCGTGGAGCCACTATAAAGGCAATGCCTGCTATCGGCAAAACTGGAAGAAGGCAGAAAAATATCTGCTTGAACTATATAACCGCACAAGCGACCCTGCTGCAGCCAACGGTCTTGGCTATATTTATTATCATGGGCGGACCAACGAGAATATCGGAGAATATGAAAAAGCTTTTTCCTATTTCGCGTATGCTGCATTAGACGGAATTGACGAAAGCATTTATATGGTCGCAGATATGCTGATTCACGGGACCGGCGTAAAAAAGAACATCGATATGGGTGTTGAAATGCTTGTGACCGGATACCGGGAAACACAGGATGATTTCTGCAGAGGTATTTATGACAGCCGTTTTGCAGAATATGCTTATCGTATGGGAGAAGCTTGTCAGGAAGGTCTTCTTTACGGACTTGGCAACCGGGATGCCTATCGGTTTTACCTGGAGGCAAAATATGCGCTTGTAAAACGCAGACCATTTAAGTTTTACGGCGAAGAGACACGGATAGAAAAAGTCAACCGGAAGCTGGAGACAATGCGTGAGGAACTTCATATTGATCCGGACCGGAGTGAATTGAAAGCAGATTATCCGATCTTTATCAATCAGCTTTTTGAATCCCGGCTTCCTGTAAAAGTTACGGTCTATAAAAAAAGGGGCGGTAAAGATTATTATCTGAAAATGTCCCGTCTCAGTTTCCGTGAGCTGCTGGGGAGACTGGGGGATATTCCCGAGGATGGGAATATGGGAGAACCGGCGATGAGGAAGATCCTTATCACATACCCAGAGCTTTCCTATACAACTGTTTCTGCAGAAATCGAGTTTCGTCTGGAAGAAGGAGAGATCCTGAAATTACCGGAGCATGGGAAACCGTTTTTCAGTGACAGCTTTCGTAAGAATGAAGTGACCGGTGCGCTGGAGTTTTATGCGCATGGAGATCTGGTGGCAGCACTGGATGCAAAATGGTATGTTATTAAAGTAAAAAAATAAATGCAGAGATGCGAAGAAAGGAACGAATATGAGTAAAGTTATCTCAGAAGAAATGGAACGTCTCCTGGCGACGGGATCGACCCTCCGCGCTATGTTTGAAGAGGGGAAAAAGATGCGGAAAGAATTCGGCGCTGAGAACGTGTACGATTTTAGCCTGGGAAATCCTTCAGTTCCGGCACCGGCAGAGTTTAATGAGGCCATGAAGGAAGTCATCGACACGACGGATTCGATGATGCTTCACGGTTATATGAGCAATGCCGGATATGAGATCTCCCGCGAAGCAATCGCCAATGATCTGAATAAACGGTTTGGAACTTCTTTCCGTATGGAAAATGTAACGATGACCGTTGGTGCAGCAAATGCGCTGGTTGTCGCGATGAAGATCCTGATCAATCCTGGAGACGAAGTCATCGTATTCGCACCATTCTTCCTGGAATACAGGAACTATATTTCTGATTTTGGTGGCGTAACCGTTGTTGTCCCTCCAAATCCGCCGACTTTCATGCCGGATATGGAACAGTTCGCAGCGGCTATCACAGAAAAAACACGCGCGGTCATTATTGATAATCCGAACAATCCAACAGGCGTAGTCTACGATGAGAAAACCATCTGCGCTATAGCAAAGGTAATGGATGAAGCAGAAAAAAAATATGGTCATCCAATCTTTCTTCTTTCTGATGAGCCTTATCG
>JAFWCK010000083.1 GCA_017536965.1 Lachnospiraceae bacterium
CTGCGATCCGGCTGATATCACAGATATTGAGCTCGCAGTCCCAGATGGATATATAGAGATGTACTATTGGCCTCCATATGAGATGGGACGTGACCCACTGACACATGCACAGTTCAGCTATCAGTATGCATTATGTGCTCCTCTGCTTTGGGGCGCCTTTAAGACCTCTCATTATTCAGAAGAACATCTTCGCGATCCGGAGCTCCTTCGGCTTTGCTCTATCACACGAATGATCCACGATGATACTCTTCCGACAGACAAATCCGGCGGAGCGACTACTGCTTTCAATATGATCCGCGTAACGATCACCACAAAGGATGGAAAAACATATACGGCAAATAAAAGCAGTACTGACTTTAACATGCATACGTATCCGACCAGAGAACAGCTGCTGAATAAATATTGGGATCAAATAGATACTTATGGTCTCTTAAGCCATGCAGCAGGAGAAAAATGTATCGAGCTGATCGACCATCTGGAAGATCTTTCCGATATCCGGGAATTAACAGACTTACTGATATAAAAAATAAAAAGCTGATATGAAAAAAGGCTGTCCAATGTGGACAGCCTTCTTTTTTAATTCTGCTGCATTAATACCGTTTCCATGACCAGAAAATATCACTGCAGACTTCATTTACCCAGTCTTCCTTACCTACTTCCACATCATATTCGACACAGTTTTTCTGATCGCTGGAGGTAGAAATACAATAGATTCGGAAAACCCGATTGACGTTTTGATCTGTTGTATACGTGATCTCGCATGCGTCAAAATAATACCGTCCATCCTTCGGAGGGTCAATCTCTGCCACATGAGAACGATCGTACTGGTTGGCTATTTCCTGCGCAAGCGGACCAGCTATATCATCATACAAATCCGCTCCTTGACGTTTTACAAATGTTATCGTCTGGGTATCTTCCGGATTATGGATCACGACCTTACCATCCTGAATGTCAACTTTTCCAACCAGTTCCTTTCTGATTGCGATCAATCCGAATCCCTGACTGCTAAGATCTTCTATATCAAGCTCTTTAATATTCGGATCCCCATGCACTGACATACTCTGCAGGAAATTTTCACATTCTTCCTTCTGCATACTGCCAGAGTTTTTCTCCAGATAGTAGCACATCAGATAACACCCAATTGTATTATCACTGTCACCGACACATAATTTTCCTTCTGCTTCATTCCCATTGTCTAAAACGATTCTCACCGGGAAAACAGTGAAATCCTTCCCATTGATCCTTTCCGTTGTGCTGGAATCCAGATAATCTACCGTATCAACTCCAAGGATATCTTCAATATATCCGGATACTTTACTTGAAAGATCCAGGAAATCATCCCTTCCATAAACTATTGATCCAATTGAATCTGTATGAATATAAGAAACAAACAGTTTAGCATTTCCTTTTTCTGCAATAAGACCACCATCTAATTCCTGCACCTTATAATCTGGAAGTACTTCTACGGAGTAATTGCCCAGACCATTTTCATGGACCATTGCATCCGGAACCGGATAAGCATCAGCGGATGTCCTTAAGGATCCAACTACACGATCCAGTTCCCTGATTCCTGTCGAGGATTCATACCCTTTGACAGTATAGGTGATATAACAGTCATCATATAACTCCAGATACTGGTCTTGGTTGATGTCATAAGTTGGCAGAGAAGTCCACATCAGGTAAAGCGTCTTTCCTTCTATTTCCACTTTCTCCATCTTGGAAAAATTCAGATCTCCATAAATCTGTTCCATGCCGTCCTGATACCGTTTAAAGTAATCTTTCGGTTTGATTTTTTCATTTACCCTGTCGATCTGAATATACGGATATGATCCATAGTCTTCTCCGTAAATAAAATCACCGTCGACTTCTTTGTCTGCTGTAAGATCATCCGGATACAGGAAGGAAATATCTCGATCCTTATCAATAAGAAGTGCAGAATCTTCATCCACAACAAGGACTTCTGCCTGCGGCTTCTTATTGGTGGTGTATTTGTTGCCGCCAAGAATCAGAACCAGCGCCACAATAATAGCTGCAAGCACGACTGCACCACCAATGATAAAGATCAACGGTTTCATTGTTCTCTTTTTCTTTGGTTCATCAACAGGCGGCTCTACAACTTCCGGTCCCTGCATGGTAGGTGCTTCTTCTGTGAAAGCTGCTTTAGCAGCTGCCATAGGCGTTTCTGCTGGTGCAAAACCCTGTTCCCGCGGCGTTCCACAGTTTTTGCAGAATTTTCCTTCATTGCCTTTTTGTCCGCACGGGCAGTCCCATGGCCCGCTCTCCGGTGCAGGCATAGGCATAACTGGAGGAATCTCTTCAACAGACTCTTCCGTCTGATTAATAGTTGGTTTTAAAACGGCTGCTACCATTCCCTGCGCCTTCGGAAGACCACAGTTACGGCAGAAATTTCCCCTGTTTCCGGTATGGCCGCATGTGCAGTCCCATGTTCCATCATCCGGAATTCCCGCTTTGTTGATGACTGGTTCCGGTATTATTTCTTCCGGAACCGCTTCTTCAGGAGCTTCCATTTCCGGAATTTCTACTTCTGGGATTTCTACCTCCGGTACTTCCATCTCCGGAATCTCAACCTCTGGGATTTCTACTTCCGGAATTTCTACCTCTGGTACTTCCATTTCCGGAATCTCAACTTCCGTAACGGCCTCCTCAAAAACAGCACCTGCTACGGCTGCAATACCAACAGCGGCCTCTGCTTCAGCCAACGGCTCTGCTGCCGCTTCTTCTGCCATCTTCAACATAGCCCCCTGCTCTTTAGGCAGGCCGCAATTACGGCAGAAATTTCCGGTATTTCCTTCATGTCCACAGGAGCAGTTCCAGGAATTATCTTCTACTTTCACCTCCGGAATAGCTTCTTCCGGTTTTGGTGACCCGCATTTTGTGCAGAACTTTAATTCATTTTCAGCTCCGCAGTTACTGCATATCCATTTCTCGCCCATCTTACATTCTCCTCTAACTTAACTCTATAAAACTGTTCCAAAAACAGAAATGTTCACTCTTCTTTCTTCTGCTTTACCGTTAAAAATGTATTTTCCAAAACATCCTTCACTTTCACTTTCTGGCCGGTCTCCGCAGCTTTTTTCTGTTCTCTCGTCCAGGAAACGATCAGAGGGATTCCGACTGCAAGCAGCAGAACGAATCCTCCAGCCATGATCGCCGCAAAGCGAAAATAAGGATAATCCTTCCAGAATAACGGAACGACCTGATCTGCAATCCCCAGCACAATCGTTCCGCCTAGAATAATCAAAATATTACGCGGTCTTAGGATCTTTTTCAGCGGCAGTTTTGGAAATGCGCATTTCATAGCAACGGCAAATACTGCAAGGATTGC
>JAFWCK010000008.1 GCA_017536965.1 Lachnospiraceae bacterium
CAACTCGGAATATCCGGACCATGAACCATACGATCTGATGATCTGTTTAGATGCCAGCAACCTGGAGCGGATCGGGCAGGCATCTAAATATTTCCATGATGCAAAGCACACGATCAATATTGATCATCATTTCTCCAATACCTATTATGCGGATGAAAACTATGTAGAAGGAGATTCTTCTTCAGCTTGTGAAGTACTGTACGGATTTCTGGATCCGGATAAGCTGAACCGGGATATCGCGATTGCATTATATACAGGTATTATTTATGACACCGGTGTTTTTAAATACCGTCTGACTTCCCCGCAAACGATGATGATCGCGGGGGAACTCATGAAATATGATGTCCCGACAGATGAGGTCATTGACGAAAGTTTTTATGCCAGAACTTATGATGAAAATCGGATCTTTGGTTACGCAGTGATGAAAAGTGTGCTTGCCTGTGATGGCAGAGTGATCTATTCATCACTGACGCAGAAAGAACTGGAAGACTTTCATGTGACAACCAGGGATCTGGAAGGCATTGTACCGCAGCTGCGCTTAACACGTGGCGTTGAAGTTGCTGTTTTTGCTTATGAGACGACGGCAGGCGACATTAAAGTCAGTTTCCGTTCCAACGATCCGTTTGATGTCAATGAAGTTGCAGCTTTGTTTGGCGGTGGAGGACACGTACGTGCAGCGGGAGCTAATATGCCGGGACCGTTAGAAGATTGTATTCAGACATTACTGATTGAAATTGAAAAGCGTTTATGATGAATGGTGTCCTGAATATTTATAAAGAACCGGGAATGACTTCTTTCCAGGTTGTATATCAGATCCGGAAACTGACAGGAGAGGATAAGATCGGACATACAGGTACACTGGATCCGGATGCGAAGGGTGTATTACCTATTTGTATTGGAAAAGCCACGAAGCTTGTGGATTTGCTGATGGATACAGATAAACAGTATCGTGCATCGCTTCTTTTCGGAAGAAAGACTGATACGCAGGATATTTCCGGAAAAACACTGGAGGAAATGGATCCGGAGGAAGTAAAACAAAAATTGTCTCCGGAACGGATCATACAGACGATAGGGGGATTTGTCGGAGAAATTGAACAGATGCCGCCGATGTATAGTGCGGTTAAGGTAAATGGTGTAAAGCTGGTCGATGCGGCCAGAAAAGGAAAAACCATAGAAAGAAAAGCCAGAAAGGTTTCCATTTACGGCTTTGATCAGATAGCAGTTACGGGTTTTGATGACCCGGATGGTCCGGTCAAAGCTTTCTTTACGGTCAATTGTTCAAAAGGGACCTACATTCGGACCCTGTGTGAGGATATCGGTGCCAGATTATCGGTGCCTGCCTGCATGGAGAGCCTGGAGAGGACCCGCACCAGCGGTCTGGATCTTTCCACGGCAATTACGCTGGAAGAAGCAAAACAATATATGGAAATGGATGCCCTGTGGGAACATCTGATTTCAGTGGATTCTTTTCTGCAAAAATATAAAGCGATCTTCGTGAAAGAAGAGGCTGTAAAAAAACTGATCTACGGGAACTGGCTGCAGCCGGAAGAATTCCTTCCGATAGATTCGTATGAAAATGACGAAAAATTTCGTGTATATGATACAGAAAAAAACTTCTACGCGGTCTATCGTTTCAGTAAAAAAGATAATTACTTTAAATGCGAGAAAATGTTTGTATGAAAATTATTTCTGATCTTGAAAATGTAAAACTGAAGAATGCAATCATCACGATAGGAAAGTTTGATGGAAACCATATCGGACATCAGCTGTTATTTGATACGATCCGGAAACTGAAGGGGGACGGGGATTGTACGGTCGTTTTTACCTTTAATATCCCGCCAGCAGTTATGACGGAATCTGGGCAGACAGATACGATCCGTACGATCCAGACGCACAATGAACGGTACTTCAGTGAGGATTTTGCCGGTATTGATTATGTGGTCGAGTTTCCTTTCAATAAACATACAATGGCTATGGAACCAGAATCCTTTGTTAAGGAGATCCTGGTAGAAAAACTAGGCGCAAAGAGCATTGTGGTAGGAGAAGATTTCTGCTTCGGGAAAGACCGGAAAGGAAATGTGGATGTCCTGCGGGAATTAGGCACACGGTTTGGATTCACTGTGCATGCTTTAAAGAAAATTGCCTTTCAGCCGGAAGATTTTGAAAGACCGGTCGAAGTGAGTTCTACTTTGATCAAAGAAGAGATCCTTCGTGGAAACATGGAGGATGTTCGGAAAATGCTGGGCAAACCGTTTTCTATGACTGGTGAGATCTTACATGGAAAACATGTGGGCAGTACGATCGGTTTTCCGACCATTAATTTTGCTGCGCCGGAAGAAAAGATCCTTCCTCCTAACGGAGTCTATGCAACTAAGACTACCATAGATGGTCAAAAATATAACAGCATCACGAATGTTGGAAAAAGGCCGACGTTTGATGATGGAGAATTCCGGACAGTTGAAACCAATATTTTTGATTTTAATGAAGATGTTTACGGAAAAACGGCAAGAGTCGATTTTTACCGTTTTATCCGCCCGGAACGAAAGTTTGCTTCTCCGGAAGAACTGATGGAAGAGATTGACCGAAACGTACAGGAAGTTGCTGCATATTTTAAGGACTTGCATGAGTAAAAAGAGTTCAGTCTCAAGTGTATTACTGCTTTTTCTGGCCGCATTTATTTGGGGCCTTTCTTTTGTCGCACAAAGTGATGGCGGCCTTACCCTGGGAGCTTTTTCATTTAACGGAGCAAGACTCCTGTTCACTGCGTTGATATTACGCATCTTGATCACAATCACTGATAAGATGGGTATTTCATCTGCTCCAGTAAATAAAGCTGATAAGAAAAGACAATTATTCTCAGGGCTGGTCTGCGGACTGTTTATTTTTATTGCCACAAACTTCCAACAGATCGGAATGAATCTGGGAGCAGGCACAGGGAAAGCTGGGTTTATAACATCCATGTATATTTTGATGGTCCCGATCATTGGTATGTTCTTCCGTCAGAAGATAAAATGGAATGTGTGGGTAGCAGTCGGGATTGCTTTAGTGGGACTGTATTTCCTTTGTGTAAACGGAAAGATTGAATTTGTTCCGGCTGATATCTGTTTAATGCTCGGTGCCTTGGGATTTGCTGGACAGATCGTTACGATCGACCGCTACGGACACAGGGTCGATGCACTTCGGTTATCTGGTATGCAGTTTCTGCTTGGCGGTTTTCTTACGTCGATTATTGCAGTTATTTACGAGATACTTCCATTCCCAGGTGGGATTTCAGCATGGGCTGCGCCTCTTTTTCATGGCAGAATCTGGATGGAATTATTATATATGGCAGTATTAAGCGGCGGTGTTGCATATTCTTTGCAGATTGTCTGCCAGAAGAGACTGGATCCGACTGTGGCATCGCTTATTATGAGTTTTGAAGCTGTCTTTTCTGCTCTGGCTGGATGGCTGATCCTGCATCAGAGTTTATCTAATAGAGAAATCATAGGCTGTCTTATTATGTTTGCGGCTGTCATAATTGCGCAGATCAATTTTTCTAAAAAATCAACTTAAAAAAGCATATTCCTTTTTTGCATAAAGGTTGCGAGAGAAAAGAGGATTCCCTATAATCTCATGCAAGGGGAAAAAATAATATGAGGGAGGATCATCAAATCATAAGGAGAGGGTAAATGACAGACTTACAGGTAAAGTTCTTTATGGAACTGACAAGAACCCTTAGTTTTTCAAAGACAGCAGAGACTTTTTATACGACGCAGCCAACCGTGAGCCGGCAGATCAAAATGTTGGAAGAAGAGTGGGGCGTTAAGTTGTTTGACCGTAATAAAAGACAGGTGCAATTGACTAAGGCCGGAAAAATAATGGCAGATTTTTTCGGTTCTCATAGAGAGGCGTTAATGAAAGCGCTTCAAAAAGCAAGAAAATGTAAATAATCGTTTTTAAAACGTTTAGGAAGAGGGAATAAGATCCCTCTTTTTTTTGCGGTGAAAATGTTTGCAGATTGTCATCTGGTATACCAAATGGTACAATATGGTTTAACTAAGCACGTAAAAGGAGGTTTTCGTATTTGGCTGCCGAAAAAAAGAAATCTGTTGAAAATGAAAGCAAACAGATTCATGTATATAACCAGATTAAGGAAGATATCTTAAATGGGACATTTCCGCCGGGAACAGTTATGGTGGAACGCAAATTATGTGACCGCTATGAGGTCAGCCGTTCACCAATCCGTGCGGCCCTGCAGATGCTTGTCCGTGACGGTCTGCTTTCTTATTCCCGCAGTCAGGGGATGATCGTGCCGGAAGTAACAATCGAAGATATTTTTGAAATCTATGATCTGATGGAATTATTCCAGAAATATGCAGTGCGCCGCTCCATTAAACGTATGAATGATCTGAGCCTGCAGGCATTGGAGGCAACTCTTTATAAGATCCGGGAATCGCTGGATAAAGAAAATGTCCTGGATGCTATTAAATGGGATATCAAATTTCATGAGTTTCTGGTAGACTTTTCCGAAAGCCGGCGTCTGAAACAGTTTTACGAGCAGATCAGTGTGCAGATCGGAAGGTTTCTGTCATCCACTCTGGAAGATACCTTTTTGGCGGAACGTTCCTATCTGGAGCATCGTAACATTTATAACTGTCTGGCTGAAGGCGATCTGAAAGGGGCAGAGGAGGCTATCTCGCAGCATTATGCCAATACCAAGCAGTATTATGTTACTCGTCTGTTGGGAGACAGTTTGTACTAGATTTCTGACAAAATAAAAAAGCAGGATACGGGAGTCGAACCCGCCTCTTCGGCTTGGGAAGCCAATGTGCTACCGATATACCAATCCTGCAAGTGAGCGTATTATAGCAGTTATGAGGAATGATTTCAATCATTCGAGGAGAGAAAATAAATGTACGAATTCGTTTTTGATGGTTTTTCCAAAGAACAGTGCGAGGCTTATCTGAAGAGGATCAAAGCTTCTTTTGACGGAAATATCACTTTGGATAATCTGAATGCTCTGATTTTTCAGCATCAGATTACGGTGCCATTTGAGGATCTGGCCGTTTATGAAAACTGGGGGACGGTCAACCTGGAACCGGATGCTCTGTTTCATAAAATAGTAACAGAACATAGAGGAGGCTTTTGCTTTGAACTAAATGGAGCTTTTTTGCTGCTGCTGAAAGGACTCGGTTATGATGCAGTGGGTGTTATGTGCCGGATGGGCATTCCTGCTTTTGGAACGCTCAGACGTCTGGATCACAGAGGCGTGATGGTCACACTGGATGGGAAAGAGTATTACTGCGATGTTGGAATGGGAGGACCTAAACCAGCAGGTGCTGTCCCTCTTTCCGGGGAGAAAACAACGATCAACGGGAAGTGCTATTGGATAGAAGATACAGACAAGGGATGGAAGATGCTTAAGAACAGCTGGCAGACAGACGGTTCCTGTGTCATTTTTGCTCCGATTGCCATGCTTCCGTTTGACTTTTATGGGAACTGTCAGGATATGATCGATCGTGGCGATACTGTGTTTCATTTAACCAGAATGGTTAATCTCACGACCGAAGATGGTTTTATTCAGATCAACAATAATACGCTGACGATCAATAAAAACGGCGTGGAAACTAAACGCGATTTCCAGGAAGAGGAGTTTCCGGAATTATTAAGAAAATACTACGGGATTGAGTATAGAAAATAATGGCAAATCTGATTGATTATGTAAAATGGAGAGGAGATCTTCCTTTTGACACTTTTCCTTTGTGTGAGATTGATGCAGCAATCCTAAGCCAAGTCGCATATTGGAACATGGACGGCATCGTCCCCGCAGATCCAAAAGAGACGATGTCGATGACAGCTTTGTGCCAAAGCGCTGTATTAGAAGAACTGCCTCCGTATTGTTCAGAAGAAGACAGAGCTTTAAAAGAACTCCTGGGCACAGCAGAGCGGTTTAAGGACCTTGCGCTTTCCGGGTTTGTGAATGAGATCGACCCGGAACAGGAAACACAGTTTGCTGCAGTAACGTTCTCCTTTGGTAAAAAGAAGCAGTTCGTGGCTTTTCGCGGGACCGATGATTCACTGGCGGGCTGGAAGGAGTGCATGGACCTGGCTTATTACGAAGAAGTGAAAGCCCAGCAGAAAGCGGTGCGTTATTTGGAGCGGATCGCAGCTGTTACACGTGGAGAACTGTATATTGGCGGACATTCCAAAGGCGGCAATTTAGCAGTTTATGCAGGCGCCTTTTGTCCGGATAAGATCAACCACAGGATCATGGCTATTTATAATTTTGATGGACCTGGATTTAATCAAAAAGTTCTGGAAAAAGATCTGTTCAAGAAGAATCAGTATCGGGTCCATACCTTCCTGCCACAGGATTCCCTGGTCGGGATGCTTTTGATCCATCAGGAAGCCTATCAGGTCGTGCATAGTAATGCATCGAACGGCATTTCCCAGCATCATCTGGTGACCTGGGAGTGTGGTCCGAAACAATTTGCCTATGCACAGAAACTGACAGAATCAGGAGAAAACACCGGAGAGACAATCCGTGAGTGGCTGGACTCTATGTCTTATGAGGAAAAACAGCACTTTATTGCTGTGCTGTATGATCTGGTTGATGAGTACACAACGATAGGTCAGTTGTTTACCGCAAAAAACCTCTATAAAGTCATGCAGGAATACAGGGGCATGGACAAGGAAAAAAAGAAAATTGTTGCAGATGCAGTAGGGATCCTACGAAAGTCTCTGGTCGGTGATATGATTGATGATGTTAAAGATACCTATCAGGGAGTGAAGGAAACTTATCAGGAAGTAAAAGAAAAGGTTACAGATAAGATCCGGCAGGTACAGAATAAAAAATAGTTTCTTTTATTCAGGTTTTTATATATAATAAAGCAACTAGATAAAGCAACTAGGAAAAGAGGATAAGTAAGATGGTCATCAGTTTAAAGTGGAAAGACAGAACCTTAATGGCAGCTGTTGCCAGAATCACACAGAATATGATTGCTGCGCAGGATCTTGGTGTAGATAGGGCGCAGATATTTTGGCGTATTTCTATGTATGCGAAGATTGGTTTGTTAAAAAAACAGGATGTCAGAGATATTCTGACAGCGATGGAAGCATTCAGCGTTATCCTCAAAAAACAACCTTTCAGGGATCCAAATGGAGATTTTGCGGATATTGACGGCGTGATTGGCCGTCTGACGGCGTTAATGGCCAAAAAGGGAGTTGAGCCTACTCAAGAATAAAGGCCGTTAGGAAACGGTAGCAATATTTTTATGAAACAGGTATAATGACTGAGAGGAATCTAATGATTGATACTCTCAGTTATTTTTAGGAGTGTATTATGAACGATGTTTTAATTGAATGCTTCCGTGCTGCGACTGAAACGCTTAACTTTACGACCGCTGCACAGATGATCCATATTTCCCAGCCTTCTTTCAGCCGTAATATTGCGATGTTGGAAGAGGAAATCGGGTTTAAGCTTTTCTGGCGCAGCAAACAGAATGGGATCCGGCTGACTCCGGCAGGCTCCACTCTTTACAACGGACTTTTTGGCGTTGAACGCCAGTATTTTGAATTACTGGAAAAATGCAGACAGATCAGCAGGGGAGAAGAAGGAAAACTGGTAATTGGCATCCTGAACGGAATCTGTTTGGACAGCCAGACTTTTTACCATATCACCAAATTCCGTGAGGAATATCCTCAGGTTGATGTGGAACTGAAAAGCTGCTCCATGATGGATCTGGAAAACAATCTGTTAAAAGGTGTCTGTGATATCAGTTTCATGATGGCCAACTTGATTCAGAATAAAGAAGAAATCTTATTTGAAAAAGTGTATACGATTCCCACTTTTTATGTTGTTCCAAAGACAATGGGGCTCAAACCAAGAGAAGAATACCATCTTACCGATCTCCAGGAACAGACGTTCCTTCTTTCTGTTGAAAACCCGGAAGGAAATGAGAAGTTAATTCAAAACTGCAGGAGCTGCGGCTTTGAACCGAAAGTCAGGATCGCTCCGGATAATGAGACAAAATTACTTTGGGCGGACATGGGAGAAGGCGTTGCGGCCATCACGATCGATCAGTATATCCGTAACAGCACTCATGTGGAAGTTGTTCGGATTGCAGAATCCGGATATCTGGATTTTTCTATTTGCTGGAGCAAGGATAATTATAACCCGGCCATTGCATTGTTCTATTCATTGATCGATGAAGTCATGAAGACATATTAAAACAACAATCTTCTTATATTTATTGTTTATCAGAAAGAGCATTTATTTTTCTAAAAAAGAGAAAATAAATGCTCTTTTTTGTGCGTTTTGCATAAGAAGCATCGTTTGAATGACCTCATTCTTATTAAGTATTGCACATCTGGGACCTTTTGAAATATAATACATATATATTAAGAAAGGAGATGGTATTTTTATGGATAACTTCAAAAAGCCAAAAGTACAGGTAACTGAAGAAGACAAACAGAAAAGTTACTATAAGTACTACGAAAGAGAGTTAGCTCAGATCGATCCAGAAAAGGCTGGCAAAATCTTTGGGCCACCAATGAATCCGGTTGGACAGCTGGCATTCGTTGACAGAGCAAAGATCTTAGAGCCGGGCTTCGATGATGAGATCGGCTACACCAGTGTACCGGATGGAACAGGATACATCTCTGATTGTACCTTTATTCCTGGCGGAACACCGGAAATGATCGACTGGTATTTTGCATGGAGAGGTCTGGATCCGTTAAGATTCACGATCATTAACCCAATGGAAAACATTGCTGCTTTATCTATGCAGTCAGTCATCTCAAGAGATCCTGACAGAACGATTCAGGAGAAATACTGGGATACAACGCAGGAAATCAAGAGAATGGGCGTTATGGGTCCATTCGGACCTCCTAAGATTGATTATCTCAGCCTGAAATGCCCATCAAGCGTTGGCTTTGATATGAGCAAGATCGGTCCGGATCAGGAAACCAAGACCCTTGTCTGCGGACGTAACTTTGCAGACGGCAACCCACCTAGCGCAGCACCTGACTACTTCGTTTGCCATCAGGTAAAAGAAACAGATGGCGGCGTCATCGTAAGAACCCGTATCTGGTATGGCTGGACAGTTATGTATGGTAACAACTTCAAGTCTCTTCCAGACGGATTCATTATGCAGCCAATGGTAGCACAGGAACTTATGATCCAGAACGCTACTGAGTGGGCAAATGTTGCAGCTATCCTTCCGCAGCTTTATGCAGAAGAAAAAGATAATTTATAGGAGGTGGAGTGAGATGTTACATTGCAATAACAAAATTGAATACAATCCTGAAAATTGTGTCGGTTGTCAGTTATGCTACAAAGCTTGCTTCATCGACGTAATCAGATGGGATGCTGAAAAGAAACAGCCAATCTTCAAATATGTAGACGAGTGTGCACACTGCAGATACTGTCAGGCAATGTGCAAGAAGGGCTGCATCAAGGTAGTTATTGATTATAAGGGCATGAGCTACAGACAGAGCTTTGATATGTACCGCGCACAATAAGGAGGTTAATATGGGACAGAATTATGAAGAAGTAAGAGACTCTGCTGATATCCTCATCGTTGGTGGTGGTATAGCCGGGCTCACAGCAGCAGTTGCTGCAAAAGAAAAGAATCCTGATGCAAGCGTCATCGTAGTTGAAAAACAGTTTGCCGGCTATGGCGGAAAAGCCAACAAGGGCGGCGGCGTTCTTCAGTACTTTGACCTTGAGCATATGAAACCGGAAGATTTCCTTCAGTACCATGTACATGCTGTAGGATGCTATCTTGGCGATCAGGATACAATGTTAAAATATGTCGCAATGAACAATGAAATGATCGACCGTATGGAAGGCTGGGGAATTTCCATTCCGAAAGTTAAAATGCCAACAGGTCCTATGACCTTCATGTTCGGGATCGACCTTGACAGCTGCATCAAGATGACAGCAAGAGCTAAAAAGCTTGGCGTTAAGATTTATGACAAAGTTGCGATCTCAGACCTTCTGACTGACAATGGCAAGATCGCCGGCGCAGTCGGATACAGTCTTCTTGATGGCAAATTCTACATCTTCGAAGCAAAAGCAGTTATGATGGCTACAGGCAGCCAGAACTACAGAGTTTCCGAAATGTGGAGCAACGGCCGTGGCGATGGTATCGCTGCAGCATACAGAGCAGGCGCTCAGATGAGAAATACCGAGTTCGGTAACTTTGGACAGCTGTTCAGAAAAGAAAGCTTCCATGAGTGTGTATTCGGTGAGAACAATATGTACAACAAACTTGGCGAGAACGTAACCAAGAACTTCCGTAGATTCCCAGAGTCAGATATCAGCGCAACCGCTATTCGTGAGTGGTATGAGCAGATGTCTGAAGGCAAGGGACCTATCTACCTGCACATCCCACAGATGCGTGGCGGTGGCGGCGGAATGATGGGCGAAGGACGTCCATACGGTCAGGCATTCTGGTCCATCCAGGGTGAAGGCGAAGAAGAGATGGATAAAGATATGGAAGTTGTTCCTGGCCTTGTTGGTGAGCAGTCACCAATCAGAGTCGATGGCAACATGGCAGCTTCTATTCCTGGTCTTTTCGCAGCTGGTGACTCCTGCTACTGCGGATCCGGCGCACCTGGCGCTGTTCCGGCACCTCCGGGACGTAACAGAGGTTCGGGTATCCTGAATGCAGTTTTCGCTGGTATCGTTGGCGGCGAGAGCATGGCTGAGTTTGTTAAGACAGCTGAGCAGAATAAGATCTGTGATGAGCAGGTTGCTAAGCTGAAAGCAGATGCATATGCTCCTCTGGAAAGAGAAGAAGGATGCACAGCAGTTGACGTTATTGATATCGTTCAGGATATCATGTGCCCATGCGAGAACAGTATCATTATGTCTCAGCATCGTCTGGATATCTGCCTGAGAAAACTCGAAAGAGCAAAAGCTCTGGTACCGAAGATGAAAGCAAAAGACTTCCATGATATGTGCGACTGCCATGAGGCAGAAGCTATGGTTCTCTCCTGCGAGATGCATCTGAAAGCTGCTTCCATGAGACATGAGTCAAGAGGATGGTTCTTAAGAGAAGACTATCCACAGATGGATAATGAGAACTGGCTGAAATGGATCATCGTTCAGAATGACAATGGCGAGATGAAACTCACCACAGAAGACGTTCCGATCGAGAAATATCCGGTACAGCCGCTGAAATTCTAATTTCAAACAATTCAACAGAATTTGTTGGGTGACGCGGGAGTGATCCCGCGTTACCCAATAAATATAAAAAAAAGGAGAAAACGAAATATGGGAAACAAAGTATGTGAAACATTAGGCATTGAATATCCTGTTATTTCCGGTGCAATGGCATGGACCTCCATGGCTCCATTGGTTGGTGCTGTTTCTGCAGCAGGCGGACTCGGAACATTAGGCAGTGGATTTATGCCGAAGGAAATCATCTTAGGACAGATGGATGCAGTACGTAAAATGACAGATAAGCCATTTGCTGCAAACCTGTTCCTGGATCCAAGCCCGATGCTGGAAGTTGGCGTTTCCGCTATTTTGGAAGGCAAACCGGCAGTTGCTTATATCGACAGCCTGAACCTTCTTCAGTATGACTTTACAAAAGAGCACTATGACAAATTCCATGAGGCTGGAATCAAAGTCGTAGCAAAGATCAACTATCTGGAAGATGCTATCGTAGCTGCAAAGGCAGGTGCTGATGTCATCATCACAAAGGGATTTGAAGGCGGCGGCCATGTAACAAAGGTCAGCGCACGTGTCCTTCTGGCAGAAGTTGTAGAAGCTAATTTAGGTATTCCGATCGTTGCTTCCGGCGGTATTGCTACCCCGAGACAGGCAGCTGGTCTTACCGTTCAGGGTGCTGATGGTATTGAAATGGGTACCGCATTCATGGCTACTCAGGAATGCCCAATCCATCCAAACTGCAAACAGGCTATCGTTGACGCAATTGATAGAGATATCGTTGCATGCGGACAGTCTACAGGAGAGCCAAGCTGGCAGATCACCAACCCACTGGCTCAGGAAATGCTCAAGATCGAAGCAGATCTTCCATGGGATGAAGCAAAAGGCAAGATTCAGGAAATGTCGATGGGATCTCTTCGTGCTGCAGCAATGGAAGGTGACAGAGAAAAAGGCGCTGTCCTTGCAGGACAGGTTGTCGGCCTGATTCATGATATCCCTCCAGTAGCAGACAGAATCGTGAAATTCTGCAACGAGTGGGAAGAGCTCCTGAAGAAGGATTATTCTTTATTCTAAAATAGTTTAAATTTTTCTCACGGAGTACAACATTGATCAATAAGGAAGTAAGCATAAAAATACTGAAATAAAGCAAAGTCAAGGCCGGAATATGGCTGCGTCGTTTAATACCGTGGCTGTATTACCGGTTTTGACATTTTCCTTTAAAATCCGTCAAGTGTCATTCCGTAGAAATTTTAAATCAGTTTTTGGTAATTTTTTTTATAGTAATTTTGCACAAATTGCTCTATAATTACACTTGATATTCATTTCACTTTTAACAAGTGACGGAGGATAATAAATACATGGGTATCGAAATTACAGAAGAATTGAAGAATCACCCGTTGTATAAATATTATGAACTGCCGATCAAGCCAGTCCCGGAGGATGTGGCTGCTAAGATCATGTCATTCAAATATGATAATGAAAATGGTCTTAATATCGCAGATATCAACAGAATGTTTGACGACGGATATCTTCCATGTGAGTTTGGCCTGTTCAAGTGTCCGGATGGCGGATCCATTATGGCAAACCTGACAGATATGCCTGGTGTTACACCGGAAATGTTTGACTGGTGGTTTGCATGGCATGGACTGGATACATTCCGCTATGTGATCTGGGACAAGGATGACCATTACTACTGTCAGAGTCAGAGCATAAAGAAAAACCTGGATTCCAGTCTTTCCATGAAAGAGCGTTACTGGGATACATGGCATGATATTAAAGAAGCACTGGCTGACGGACAACCGCCGGTCCCGGTCAAACTTCATTTTGTTCATCCTACAGAAGTAGGATTTGATCCGGAAAAATTAAAAGATTTCAAAGGCACGATCGTCTGCACACCGGCACCGGCCATCATGATCCATTTCCTGCGGCCGACGGCAACTGGCAGCGAACTCAGAACCCGTTTCTATATGGGTTATATGAACGGTCCTGATGGCAAACCGGTTCCAATGCCGGAAGGCGCAGGCCCGCAGATGCCGGATGAGATCAAAGAAATGATGGGACGTTCCATGCTGATGCATAACGTAAAAGAATTTACCCATCTGGCTGAGATTCTTCCGGATCTTTATAACGAATTTAAGGACAACTTCACAGTTGGTCTTAAATAAAAATCAGGGTGCTCACTTTACGAGCAAATAAAAAAAGGAGGTAATATATTTTTATGGACGTAATGGACACAAAACCAAAAAAAGACTCATTGTACAATTTCGGCTTCCGTGGATGGATTCTTGTAATCTACCAGGCAATCGGATATGCAGTTTACACGGCTTTAACTAACTATCCGTCAAACGTCATGTCCCAGTACTATGGTGGTGCAACAACTTCCACATTGATGTCCCTGATTGGTACACCGCTTGGATTCGTTATCAATTATCTGATCCTTGCTCCGAATGTAGGTAAGGTTAAGAGCTGGAAGAAGGTTGCTCTGACCTGCTTTATCATTGGTCTGTGCGCATCTGTATTGATCATGATCATTCCACCTGCAGAAGATACAAGCAAGATCAACTGGTTATGGGCATTTGCATACCTGATCAATAACACATGTATGTCCTACGGCGGATGTTCCTTCACAACGTACATCGTTGGTAACTGGTTCCCGAGGAAGAGAGGTATCGTTATGGGTATTTCCACAATGGCATTCCCTATCGTTACCGGTATCTGCCTCTCCCTGTTCATGACCGTTTACTACGGAGCACTGGGAAGAACCGGAAGCATGGTAAAAGCAAACTTCATCGCTTTCGCTCCATGGTGGGCACTGGCTATCATTGGTATCATCCTCTTCTCGATTTTCATCAAAGACTATCCGGAGATGGTTGGATGCTATCGTGATAATGACCCGACCTTCACCAAAGAACAGGCTTTGGAAATCATGATGAAGGAGATCGAAAACAGAAGAACTTCCGTTTGGAAACGTAAAGTTATCTGGGGCTGCCTTGACTGGTACATGATCTCCCTGCCAGCAGGTTGGTTGCTGTCATGCGCTATGGCTTACATGGTACAGGTTATCCCTGTCCTGTTCTCTTATGGCCCGGCTCTGGATGTTCTGGCTGTTCCGGGATTCGCATTAATGAGCAGTGGTGCTAATGCCGTTCTGTTCGGACTTGCAATCTTCGCATTGTTCGGCAGCTGGTACCTGGGTGTCATCGACTCCAAGTATGGTCCAAAGACTGCAATCTTTATTACATCTTTAGTCATGCTTGTATCTGGTATCTTAGGTATGATCCACAACATCATCTGCACTGTTGCAGCAACCTGGTTACTCGGATTGTTCATGGGTGCAGCTTCGAACTTCGGTCTTTCCGCAGTCGTCCGTTACTGGAGAGGTGAAGACTTCCAGGCAGTTATGACTGGTGCTCCTCCGGTTGGTATGGTTGTTTCCGCTCCGCTGTCCTACGTTATGGCAGCTCTTGGAAAAGTTAACTATGACTATGCATTCTTACTGATTGCTATCCTGGCAGTTGTCTGCGCAGTCATGAACAGAATCTTCAATGAGAGACGTCTGTATGACTACGACAAGAAACTTCGTATTGCCGCTGGCAAAGAGCCTGACAACGTACTCTATGACCGTATTGGAATGGAGAAACGTCAGAGAGAAGCTATGAAAGCTATGAGAGCAGCTAAATAAAAATTCCATCTAAATTGATCCAATTTTTCTCGCCTCTGTGTAACAACAGAGGCGAGTTTTTTGGGCGAAAGGAGGAGCGCAACCGAAGAAAAAGTTTCACTACACTTGTGCTCGCACAGAAGAGTAGTGAAGCTTTTTCTTCGGTTATGGTCCGGAAACGGACAGCGAGCGTTAGCGAGCTGCGCTCCGATATCATAAAAGAATTAATGCAATGTTACGACAAGTTTCCGTAGTTGATAATTATTATATAAAGCGGAAACGGACAGCGAGCGTCAGCGAGCTGCGTTTCCGACAAAGCACCTGAATGACCTCATTTATTTTTTTTGCTATTGTTTTATAGGCAAAAAGTGTATGATTTAATTGTGTATGCAGATCATTTCTAATTAGTCTTTCATTTTTAAAATTCTATATATAGGAGGATAGGGTATGTCTAAGTTAACAGAAAAAGAAAACTTTATGATGATGTTTGACGGCAAGATTCCAGAGTGGATTCCACGTCTTATTCTGGCACCAGTCAAAGACCTGGAAGAAGTACCTGCCACAGCAGGCATTGGACCGGGCTTTTTAATGGGTGCAAGAATGAAACCGCCACACAAAGATATCTGGGGTGTAGAGTATATCACCACCAAAGAAGCAGCCGGAGCAATGATCCCAAAAACATGGGACTTCATTCTTGATGATGTCACAAAATGGCGTGATGTTATCAAAGCCCCGTCGCTTGAAGGCTTTGATTGGGAACAACTTTGCAAACAAGACATCGAGAGATTTAAAGTAGACAGAAATCAGACCGCACTTTCCATGAATGTCAGCGGCGGATACTTCCAATTATTAATGGCCTTTATGGGATTCACAGAAGGTCTTTGCGCATTATTTGATGAGCCGGAAGCCTGCCACGAACTCTTTGAGTATTTGTCCGATTTTTACTGTACGATCATTGAGAACACCATCGATTACTATAAACCGGACATCTTTAATATTACTGATGATACAGCAGCATGGGGAAACCCATTTGTTTCATTGGATATGTTCCGTGAATACTTCCTGCCACTTTATGACAGAGAAGCAAAATTTGCCCGCGACAGAGGCATTCCGATTTCTTATCACAACTGCGGGAAATGCGAGATCTTCATGGAAGATATGTATAACATCGGTGTTCGTTCCTGGAATCCTGCACAGATCTGCAATGACCTGGACGGCATTCAGGAAAAATACGGCAACAGCCTGATCCTGAACGGATGCTGGGATGTGGAGAAAGTCACAAATCCTAACATGAGTGATGATGACATTTATGAATATCTGCTGGATATTGCAAATAAGAGAGCAAAGAACGGCGGATTCTGCTTCCTTGCAACGATCCTGATTCCAGAGGGTGAAGCAGAGCGAATGAATCATGTTAACGATGTCGTAAACAAGAGCATCATCAAGATCGGACACGAATTTTACAAATAAAATACAGGTCTGAATGACCTCATAACATTATCAACTATTGTATCATCTCATTCTTTGATGTATTATAAAAACAAAGAAGAATGAGATGATTTTTTCTTTGGGGGATTTATAAAAAAGCAGTTTGTACAGGGCGGAAAGTCCTGTGCTATTTGCTTGGAGAAAGGAGACTTATTTTATGATCAAAAAAGCGACAGTTGAAGGTGGAGTCGTGGTTGGAGCACCAGCTGCGGATCCAAGAATTTTCAGTTTCAAAGGTATTCCATTTGCAGCACCGCCAGTCGGTGAGAACCGTTGGCGCGCACCACAGCCTGTCATCCCTTGGGAAGGTGAAAAAGAGTGCTACATCTTTAAACCAATTTCCATGCAGCATATTCCAGGTCTGGATCAGAACAATATCTATTCCCGTGAGTGGAATGTTGATCCAACCATCGTAATGGATGAAGACTGTCTTTACTTAAATGTCTGGACACCGGCAAAAACACCAGATGAAAAACTTCCTGTTTATGTATGGTATTTCGGCGGCGGCCTGCAGGAAGGCAACCCGGCCGAAATGGAATTTGACGGGGAGCGTCTTGCCAGAAGAGGAATCGTTGTAGTTACGGTCAACTATAGACTGAACGTATTCGGATTCCTGGCACATCCGGAGCTGACAAAAGAAGCACCGGAAGCACCGACAAACTTCGGACATCTGGATCAGCAGGCAGGTACCCGCTGGGTCAAGAGAAATATAGCTGCATTCGGCGGAGATCCGGATAACATCACCATCGGCGGACAATCTGCAGGCGGCGGCAGCGTTCTTTCTCAGCTGATCTCTCCACAAAATGAAGGATTATTCCAAAAGGCAATCATTCTCTCCGGTATCATGTATGGCGTATATCCATCCATGTTCGGAGGAAAAGATCTGGCACAGGCAGAAAAAGCCGGTGAAGAGTTCTTTGAGATCTTAGGAGTCAAGACACTTGCTGAAGCAAGAGCACTGGATGCTTTCTATATCAGAGATAAACTGGTTGAGAACCCACGCTTCTTTGCAACCGTAGTAGATGGAAAATTCTCGCTCGGCAGCCATGAGAAGCAGATCATGCAGGGCAAATACTGGCATATGCCTCTGTTATTCAGCCGTACCTCAACAGAATTTATGAGCAGCATGAATTCCGAGACCATGGAGCAGTTTAAAGCAGATGCAAAAGAAAGATTTGCAGACTACTATGATGAATTCATGAAACTTTGCGGCGAAGATGATCTGGAGAAAGCAAATGCAGCCTCCACGCTGTCAGGCATCGAGCTTGGAGCACGTGCAGTTCAGAAGAGAAAAGAAGAATTGGGAATTGACGATCCTGTCTACTATGATGTATTCGATCCATCAATTCCAGGCTGGGATGATCCAAAGACATTCCATTCTTCCGACCTTTGGTTCTGGTTTGAAACACTGGCTAAATGCTGGAGACCATTCAAAGGATTCCACTTTGATCTTGCCCGCCATATGTGCAACTATATGGCTAATTTCGTCAAGACTGGTGATCCGAACGGCGATGCTGCTGACGGAACTCCAATGCCAAGATGGGAGCCACTGAAGAGTGATGCACCTAAGGCAATGTGGTTCAGAGATACTGGAGCAGAATGTATCGATGATAAGCCGTCACCAATCGTTGATCTTGTACTGAGAAGATTCTTGGATAAAAATAAAATCGAAAAATAAGTATCAGTTGATTGAAACAAATAGGAATAAACTCAAAGAATGCCCTGAATTATCAGGGCATTCTTTTTTAATTGTACTTAGAAATACATTGACGTAATTGAATACAAACGGTATACTTTTTGGTATACCAAACATGAAATAATAGGCTAAGTGTGTCTTATTTTAAGAAAGGAAGGAAATTGTAAATGACTACTTTATCCCAGGAAGCTTTAGAAAAGTCATTGAAGATTTTCAACAAAACAATCGTAGGGGGAACTTTATTCACATTGGATAAACTCCTCAATGTTCTGGGAACTCTTTCACCAAAATTCAAGAAAGAGCTTGCAGAGCATAATATTACGGTTCAGTTGAGACTTCGTGACAACACCTATGGCCGATGGTTCCGTTTTAAAGACGGATTCGTAACCGGTCAGGATGGCATTAATAAAGACTGTATCGTAGAGATGGTCTTTGAAGATGAAGCATCAGCAAGAAGAGTTACTGCCTTGATCCGCAGCCAGTTTGATTTTGTCAACGCAGCAAAGCAAGGTCAGATCGCACTCAACGGTCCGGATGCAGAAGCAATGTGGTTTTCCTCATTGTTGTTAAAAGTATTTGCTTTTGATGTTTTATATTTAGGAAATTACGGAACAAAAATGCCGAATGGTGAAATGCGTTACACCACCGGCACTAATGGAGGTCCGTTATTTGTTTACGTTAAAGATGACAAAATCGTCCGTGTAACACCGATCGACTTTGACGAAGAGGACCCGGATATGTGGACGATCACCGCAAAAGGACAGAAACTGACACCGCCTCGTCGTACGACAGTTGCACCGTATGCACAGGGGTGGAAACAGATGGTATATTCACCAGACCGCTGTCTTTACCCAATGAAAAGAGTTGATTTTGATCCGGATGGAGACCGACACTATGAAAACAGAGGCGTATCCGGCTATGAACGGATCAGCTGGGATGAAGCACTGGATATCGTTGCAAAAGAAATGATCCGTGTCAGAAAGACTTACGGCCCTGGAGCAATCTTTGCATCGACCGGCTCCCATCATAACTGGGGCAGCATCGGCTATTATCTTTCCTGTGCGAAGAGATTCTTTAACGTTATTGGTGCGACCATGTGCATGCATAACCCAGACAGCTGGGAAGGCTGGGCATGGGGCGGTCAGCATCATTTTGGCGGCAGCGCACGTAACGGCGGTACCGAGCCATATGGTACTGTAGAAGACTGTTTAAAGAATTCCGAATTCATTGTCTTTTGGTCATCAGATCCAGAAAGTACTTCCGGAAACTATGCAGGACAGGAGGGAACGATCCGTCGTGAGTGGATCAATAAACTGGGAATCCCGGTCGTACATATCGATCCGTATCAGAACGCAACCGCAGCATTTGTCCGTGGCAGATGGATCTGTCCGCGTCCGGCAACCGATGCGGCTTTAGGTATCGCCATTGCCAATGTTTGGATGCACGAAGGCCTCTATGATAAAGATTATGTAAAGAAGAGAACATTTGGTTTTGAGAAATGGGAAACCTATGTATTAGGAAAAGAAGACGGCATCGATAAGACTCCTGAATGGCAGGAGGATATCACCGGCGTTCCGGCAAGAACCGTGCGTGCACTGGCTAGATACTGGGGAACCCATAAGACCTATCTTGCATGCGGTTCTATGACCAGCTTTGGTTCTGCAGGACGTACCGCATTCGGTACAGAATGGGCCAGAGTCTGTGTCTGCCTGATCGCTATGCAGGGCCTTGGAAAACCTGGTGTAAACTTTGGTACGCTGCAGTATGGCACACCGCTGGATACCAGATTCTGGTTCCCAGGATATGCAGACGGAGGATTCTCCGGTGACTTTATTGGAACCGGTGCAGGCGTTGCAACTTATAACAGAATGCCGCAGACACCTTCCATCAGTTCTGAGTATCAGGCAATCCCGAGACTTCTTCTTCCGGAAGCCATCATGGCAAAAGATAAAGCAGATATCACCTGGCATGGGTTAGGTGTTTATTCCGTTCATTCACAATTTGGAACCCTGCATTATCCGGCACCGGGACATGAAAGAGTCCGTATGTATTACAAATACGGCGGATCTCATATGGGAACACAGCCGGATTCTAAACGTTATGCAGCGCAATATCGATGTGACAGTTTGGAGTTTGTCGTCAATCAGAGCGTCTGGTTTGAAGGAGAAGCAAGATTTGCAGATATCATTCTTCCGGCATGTACAAACTTTGAACGTTGGGATATCGGTGAGTTTGCTTCCTGTGGAGGATATATTGATAAATCCTATCTGCAGAACAACTCACGTGTGATCTTTGTGCAGCATAAATGTATTGAACCGCTGGGAGAGAGCAAAGCAGACTTTGATATCTTCCAGGAGATTGCTAACCGGCTTGGCTTGTGGCAGGTCTATTCCGAAGGCAATATCGAATATGACTGGACAAAACGTTTATATGAAGCAACCGATATGGCACGCGTAATGCCATGGGGAAAATTCATTAAGAAAGGTTATTATGTTGTCCCGCCTCTTCCGGAGAATCGTCGCGATCCGGTTGCATTTAATTGGTTTGCAGAAGGCAGAAAGAAAGATACACCGGAACTGACTCCGCTGCCATCAGAGTATTACGGACGTTACGGAGAAGGGCTGCAGACACCATCCGGACTTCTGGAATTTGAATGCCAGACCTTAAAGCGGTTTGATCCAAATGATGAAGAGCGGCTTCCAATCTGTACATATATTCACAGTTGGGAGGGCGTTGGATCGGAACCATATGCAAAATATAAATTGCAGTTGATCTCCCCGCATTCCAAGTATTCCTTCCATACTATGGGAGACCTGAAAGATACCAATATAAATGATATTCAGGAACACAGAATGCTGATTGATGGACACCGATACTGGGTCTTCCGTATGAATACGAAAGATGCTGCTGAACGTGGTCTGAAACAGGGAGATGTTATTGAAGTGTACAACGACAGAGGAAAAGTCCTCTGTGCATTAGAGACAACAGAGAGAGTGCCGCAGGGCATCTGCCATTCCTATGAGAGTTGTGCAGATTATGTCACTCTGGAGAATGATCCGGGCGGCGAGGATACCACAGAGATCATGGGATGTATTAACAACCTTACACCTGGCAGATTTATTACCAAACATGCACACGGATTAGCTGTTAATTCCTGTCTTGTGGAAGTCCGTAAATGGGAAGGAGGACCTGTGAAATGAGAAAGTTTCATATGATCGTAGATCTGGAAAAATGTGTTGGCTGCTTTAACTGCATGCTGGCATGTAAAGATGAACACGTCGGAAACAAATGGCTTCCTTACACGGACGAACAGCAGAAACACGAAAATAAGTGGATCTGCCCGACGATGACGGAGCGTGGAGTGGCACCATACACAGAAGTTACGTATGTGACCAAAATGTGCCAGCATTGTGATAATGCACCATGTGCAAAGAAATACCCGGATGTATTTATCAAGAGAAGCGACGGCCTTATGTTGATTGATTATAAACGCGCTGCAGATAAAAACATTGTAGACGCGTGCCCATACGGCATGATCAGCTGGAATGAAGACCTGGGCTGTGCACAGAAATGTACCGGGTGTGCTCATTTGATCGACAACGGTTGGAAAGAGCCGCGCTGCGTACAGGCTTGTCCGCTCCGTGCACTGCAGACCGTTTTCTGCGAAGATGCCGAATGGGAAAAGATCATTGAGAAGCAGGGACTGAAACCAATTACAGACGGTTCCAACAAACCTCGGGTCATGTATAAGAACCTTTATTTCTACAATAAATGCTTTGTAAAAGGTGCCCTTTGCTTTGATAAAGACGGTATTGAGGAAGCAGCAGTTGGTGTAAAAGTAGAATTACTCGTCAATAAAACGGTCGTTGCGACAACAACAACGGATTTCCTGGGTGAGTTCTATATCGATATGATCCCAAAGAATACCGGAGATATGCAGATCAAGGCATATATGGATGGCTACGATCCGATCGTCAAAGATTTTGAGATCAAAGAAGAAAGTGTCGTCCTGGATGCAATGAAGTTTGGCGGCGGAGAGGGAAAACCTGCCGTGATCCTGCCAAATGAACATGCATATGAGCAGGCACTGGATCATATGATCCCGAAAGATGTAGAAGCAGCAAAGAAAGCCTTTAAAGAGGCAGATAAATAATCCATGACACAAATGACATGCAGCAATCAAACAAAAGAACTGGAACTGGCAAGAGAGCATTTTGACCAGTTCCTTGCGCTGCATGAATTACAAGAGCATACAAGAATCAGTCAGGATACTTTGACCGGAGATTATCACTTTAGTCAGTTTTCCCTGCATTTGATCCCAGTAGATTCAGTAGAAATCACAGATGCATTTGCAAAAGATCTGCGGGAATATGTCTGCGGATACGAGTGCCCGGAACTGGAGCAGATCAAAGATGAAAATCCGAAGAACTTTATCAGAGGCAAAAAGCTGCTGGAAGATCAGCTGGAAAAGATTTGCTTCAGTCAAAATGAGCAGATGAAAAATGATCTCATGCGGGTGCTGCTGGCAGGAGGCAAGCGCCTTAGACCAGCCTTAAGCTGGGCTGCGTATAATCTGTTAACGGATACACCGCCGGAAGGAAAGCAGTATCCGATCCTGCCATTGATGGTCATGATCGAACTGATGCACAGTGCATCTTTGATTCATGATGATGTGGTTGACAAAGCAGATGTTCGCAGGAATGTGGCGACGATCAATGCCACCAGCGGCGATAAAATGGCTGTTAAATCCGCAGATTTCATTCTCGGAAGAGCGATGGAGCTGCTGAAGGTTTATAAAGGTTCAGGCATTGATGAACGTCTTGCAGCCGTTTCCGAGCAGATGTGCCTGGGCGAGCTGGATCAGTTGGAAAACTTGCATAAGGATATCTCTGAAGAACAGTATATCCGGCAGATCGAACGGAAAACTGCGCTTTTTATTGAAGCGGCCGCTGCATGCGGCGGAATGGCAAGAGGATTGGACGAAGAGGCTATCCGCTGTCTGGAACAATATGGATACCACATCGGAATGGCCTTTCAGATCAAGGACGATATTCTGGATGAGATCGGCGGAGAAGAATTTGGAAAACAAAAGAACCAGGATCGTATGAGAGGTTTAAAAACGCTTCCTCAGATCATTGGCCTTGCCAAAAGTGAAGAAGCGGTTAAGGCTCATTCAGATCAAGCGATCCAGGCCCTTCAAAAACTTCCGGAGAGTTCCGCGAAGAACGATCTGGTCAAAATGGCAAAGATTCTTGTAGAACGGACAAAATAGACATTTGTTTGTAAAAGAAAGAAGAAGACTATGGATAAGATTTTAAACAGAGCAGAGGGAAAACTCCTGGCTGACAAAATCGCGAAAGAGGCGGATGTAAAGCTTCATGAGTGCTATCAGTGCGGAAAATGTACTGCAGGCTGTCCGATGGCAAATTCATTTGATCTGATGCCGCGACAGATCGTGCATTATATGCATCTGGGCGACATGGATGAGGTGCTCCGCTCGAAAACGATCTGGCTGTGTGCCAGCTGCCATACTTGTGTGGAACGCTGTCCACACGATATCGATATACCGACGTTGATCGAGAAATCAAGAATGGAAGCGCAGAAGCGCGGCATTTGTGCTGTTCGGGATGTTCGTTTATTTAACGATATCTTCACAGAGACGATCCGCTATACCGGCAAGAGCCAGGAAGTGATCCTGGAAGGCGCCTATAATGTAACATCCGGCCATCTGATGCAGGATATGGCAAATGTTCCACAGATGCTGAAGAAAGGTATTGTCAGACCAGAGTTCAATTCCGTGCAGGATAAAGAGAGTATAAAGAAGATTATGAATAAAGCAGAGGAAGGAGGTGCGGCATTATGATGAGATATTCGTATTTCCCGGGCTGTTCCATGGGCTCTACGGCCGTTACATATAAGGCATCATTTGAATACATTGCCAAACGGATCGGTCTGATCATGGAGGAGATTCCGGACTGGAACTGCTGCGGATCCACAGCAGCGCATACGAAAAATGAGAAAATGGCACTGGCGCTTCCAGCCAGGAATATAGCCCTGTCCGAAGAGCATAATCCGGGTCTTCCGATCGTAACTCCTTGTGCAGCATGCTATTCCCGTCTTGCTTATTCCACTTATGCAGCAAGAAAATCCGAGGAGACCAGAAAAGAGATCGAAGATATCATTGAAATGAATTTCAAAGCAGAACCGGAGATCTTAAACTTCCTGGATATGTTCAGTGACGAAGGAGTTCTGGAGGCATGCAGGGAAAGACTGGTAAGAAGTTTGAAAGGTCTTAAAGTTGCCTGCTACTATGGATGTCTTATGAGCCGCCCTCGTCACATCACGGGAGAAGAAGATCCGGAGAATCCGATGAAGATGGATAAGATCATCGAGATGACCGGCGCCGAGGCTGTGGAATGGGATTATAAGAC
Source organism: Lachnospiraceae bacterium (assembly GCA_017536965.1). GTDB lineage: Bacteria > Bacillota > Clostridia > Lachnospirales > Lachnospiraceae > RGIG5612. The sequence continues at coordinate 24,435 of JAFWCK010000008.1, forward strand.
AGAATGCTGTGGAGCAAGCCATCAGGTGGATGCACCAAAAGCAGCGCGTCCGCTGATCGAGAAGATCTTTCGGAATGCCAGAGCAAATGGAGCGGATGCCATTGTGACTGCATGTCCTCTGTGTAATATGAATCTGGATATGAGGGAAGAAGAAATTAATAAACAGATGAGCCATAAGTATAATATTCCGGTTTTCCAGTTCACAGAACTGATCGCGATCGCTATGGGAGCGGATGCATCGGAGTGTGGGATCCATCAGCATTTCTTCCCTGCATTTGATCTGATCAACAAAGTGATCATACAGAATGCAAAAGAGAAAGCAGAAGCAGAGAAAAGAGAGGCTAAAAAGAATCCGCTTGCGGACGGCCCGGTTGTAATAGGAAGGACAGGTAGATAATATGGCAAGAATCGGAGTATTTATCTGCCACTGCGGAACCAATATCGCTTCCGTCGTTGATGTGGAGAAGGTGGCAGAATCTGCAAAAACAATGCCGGGTGTCGTATTTGCAACTACATACAAATACATGTGTTCCGAACCTGGCCAGGCAATGATCAAGGAATCAATCGAACAGTACAATCTGGACCGGATCGTGATCGGTTCCTGTTCTCCGCGTATGCATGAGCTGACCTTCCGCAAAATGCTGAAGGGAACGAAGATCAATCCATATATGCTGGAGATCGCGAATCTGAGAGAACAGTGCGCATGGGTCCACACAGACCGGGAGAAGGCAACTGAAAAAGCCATTGGTCTTGTGCAGATGAGCGTTGCAAAAGTTGCTAACAATAAACCGCTTACTACCAGTACGATCCCAATCACAAAAAGAGCTTTGGTTATTGGCGGAGGCATCGCCGGCATGCAGGCAGCATTGGATATTGCTGACTGTGGATTTGATGTAACGATCGTGGAAAAGGAGCCATCAATCGGCGGACATATGGTCATGCTGGATAAGACATTCCCAACGATGGACTGCTCAGCATGTATTTCCACTCCGAAGATGGTGGAATGCAATGCACATCCGAACATCACTTTAAAGACATCCTGCGAAGTAGAGAAAGTCAGTGGTTATGTGGGCAATTTTGAGGTCACGATCAAAGAAAAGGCAAAATATGTCAATCATGATCTTTGTACCGGATGCGGTCTTTGCCAGACAAAGTGTCCGACCAAAGTCACCAGCGAATTTGATCAGGGCTTAAGCAAACGAAGTGCGATCTATATTCCATTTGCACAGGCTGTCCCGTCAAAACCGGTTATTGATCCATCTGCATGTCTGAAATTGACAAAGGATAAATGCGGAATCTGTGAAAAGGTCTGTCCGATCGGTGCAATCGATTATAAAGATGAAGTCCGCTATACGACCGAAGAATACGGTGCTATCGTCATCGCTACCGGTTATGAACTGGTTGACTGGGCATCGATGTATCCGGAATACGGCGGAGGCAAATATAAAGATGTGATAACCGGCCTGCAGTTTGAACGACTGGTCAATGCATCTGGCCCGACGGAAGGACATATTGTCCGTCCATCTGATGGCAAAGAACCAAAGGATGTTGTGATCGTGAAATGTGTTGGCAGCCGTGACCCGAAAAAGGGTAAGAGCTACTGTAGCCGCGCCTGCTGTATGTACAGCGCAAAACATGCGCATCAGATCCTGGATAAGATCCCGAATTCCCGTGTTTACATCTTCTATATGGATGTCCGGACTCCAGGAAAAGGATATGAAGAGTTTTATGATAATACACGACGTGACGGAGCACAGTATATCCGCGGACGTGTATCCAAGATTTATAAAGAGGGGTCAAAACTGATCGTTCGCGGTGAAGATTCCCTGATTGGGAAACCAGTTACTGTTGAAGCAGATATGGTGATCCTGGCAACTGCTATGGAGCCGTCACCAACTGTAGCGGACGTTGCAAATAAACTGGGTATTGTCATTGATGCTGACCGCTGGGTAACAGAAGCACATCCGAAGCTGCGTCCTGTCGAGACCCAGACCAATGGTATTTATCTTTGCGGCACCTGTCAGGGACCGAAGGATATACCTGATACCGTTGCCCAGGGAAGTGCAGCGGCAGCAAAAGTTGCGGCACTGCTTTGCCACGATGAGATGGAAACATCCCCGATGATCTCTTATGTAGATCCAAACAAGTGCTCCGGATGCGGATTCTGTGAAGGAGTCTGTCCGTATAAAGCAATTACTATGGTGGAATATGCCGGAAGGGATGGAAACCGCAGAGTAACTAAGATCGTCGCTCAAGTCAATGAAGGACTTTGCCAGGGCTGTGGATGCTGTAACGCAATCTGCAGGACAGGCTGCATTGACCTAAAAGGATTTACGAATGATCAGATCTTGAAGGAGGTGGATGCACTGTGTCTGTAAAGAAAGATAACAATTGGGAGCCAGTCATACTGGCATTCTGCTGCAACTGGTGCACCTATACTGGCGCAGACCTGGCTGGACTGAACCGCATGAAATATCCGGAAAATGTCCGCGTTATCCGCGTCCCATGTTCCTCCCGTGTCAATCCGCAGTTTATCATTCGTGCGTTCCAGAAAGGGGCGGACGGAGTGCTGGTTTGCGGATGTCATCCGGGAGACTGCCATTATGCAACCGGAAATTACTATACACGAAGACGTTTTATGCTGATGAAACGGCTCCTGGAATATAACGGGATCGATCCAAAACGGTTCCAGGCTAAATGGATCAGTGGAAGTGAAGCAGCAAAATTCCGCGATACAGTAATTCAGGTAAGTGCTGAGATTAAGGCACTGGGCCCGAATACAAAATTTGTCGGAACCTATGCACCACAGACAGCGACGGAAGGAGGGCAGGAGTGATGGCTTATACAAAAGAACAGATTCAGGATATGATCCGTCAGGAAGCAAAAAAAGCCCTTGCTTCCGGAGAAGTCAGCGCTGTTGTTGGTTGGACAAGCACACGCTTTGCAGATAAGACAAAACCGTTCTTCGCTGAGACAGAAGCAGAATGTGATCTGCTGGTCTGGAATGAGTATTGTGTTAACGGAACAGCAAAATATGCGCTGGATGACCGCTATCCGGAAAAGAAACTGGCCGTAATAGCAAGGGGCTGTGACAGCAGAGCTATTAACCGTTTGATCCAGGATAAACAAGTTAAAAGAGAAAACCTGTACATTATCGGAGTTCCATGTGATGGAAAAGATAACCCGATCTGTAAAGAATGCCAGCATAAGAATCCACTGACATTTGATGTGCTGGTCGGGGAAGAAGTAGAGGAGCAGATCAATGCAGATCGTTTTGCTGAAGTGCTTGCATTTGAAAAACTGACGCCGGATGAACGCTATGATTACTGGGCAAAACAATATGATAAATGTATCCATTGCTATGCCTGCAGAAATGCATGCCCGGCTTGTAACTGTATCGAATGCTACGCAGACCAGTACCGGACCGGATGGCAGGGAAAAGCTGCAGACAGAGAGCAGAATCAAGTTTATGGCCTGACAAGAGTTTTCCATGTGGGAGACCGGTGCATTGAATGCGGAGAATGTGAACGTGTCTGCCCGATGGATCTTCCGATCATGCGCCAGACAAGAAAAATGCTGAAAGATATCAATGATCTGTTTGGCGATTATGAATGCGGCATGCCGAATGATTCGAAACCGGTTCTGGGTGAATATAAGCTGGAAGACCCGGATGAGTTTATGTAGGAGGTGAGAGATATGATTTTAGCAAAAAAAGATCTCGACCAGGCGCTGAAGATCCTTAGTCAGGATGCTGTCGTTTTTGCTCCGCTGATCACACTGATCGAAGATAAAAGTCAGATCGATCAGCCGGCTTTTGAAAAGAAATTCATGCCATATCATGAAGGAGCTGCGGTTGGACTGGATAACTTTAATACGGTAAAACCCCCGAAAGATGTTCTGTTTCCTAATGTGGAGAAACTGTATAAATACAAAACTGGTGAAGGAGCATATATTGAAGAGATCGTTCCGGAAGATAAACCGAAGATCCTTTTCGGTATCCGCCCATGTGATATGCGCAGTATTGATTCCATGGATAAAGTCTTCTTTACTAAAGAATATGTGGATTCCTACTATGCAAAAAGAAGGGAACTGGTAACGATTGTGGCTATGGGTTGTATGGATACCCAGCGGACATGCTTCTGTGACTCTATGGGGCTTGATCCGACCTACGCACCAACGGCGGATGTAATGATGAATGTAACCAAGTCAACCAGGACCAAAGCCTGTCCCGTAACAGGATGTACGATCCCGGAAGATGACGGCAGTTATATCCTGGAAGCATTGACTGAGAAAGGAAAGGCTCTTTTAGATAAAATTTCTTCACTCTGTACGGAAAATGGAGCAGAAGAAGCCGTAAGAGATGTATCCTGTTCTTTGAAAATAGAAAAAGACCCGGAATTGGATAAAAAGCTCTCCAAAATGTTTGAGCATCCAATCTGGGATAAGATCACAAAAGGATGTATCGGATGCGGGACGTGTACTTTTGTCTGCCCGACCTGTTATTGCTTTGATATTGATAATGAAAACTACGGTGCAGAAGGATGTAAATATCGCTGCTGGGATTCCTGCATGTTTTCCGATTATACCAGAATGGCGGGCGGAGCAAATCCGCGTCCGACCAAAAAAGAACGTCTGCGCAACCGCTATATGCATAAGCTCAGTTATTTTAACGAGCGTTATGGAGAGACCCTTTGTGTAGGATGCGGCAGATGCATTGAGAATTGTCCGGCACATCTGGATATTTCCGAATTTATTGAAAAAGCAAGCAAAGTGGATGCTGAAGCCAAAGAGTACAGCGAAGCAGACTTTGCAGAAAAGGAGGTTCGGTAATGGCAGTTGATCATGAATGTTCCTGTAATAAGAATCCATTGCTGCCGTCTCTGTGTAAGGTCATCGATGTAAAACAGGAGACTCCTGATGTACAGACCTATACGATCCAAACACTGGATGGCAAAAAACCGTTTTCCCCGCTTCCGGGTCAGCTGGCAATGGTAAGCCTTTTGGGTGTTGGAGAAGCGATGTTCTCTATTACTGCACAGGGCGAAGATTATATCCAGAGTTCCATTAAGCGAACCGGCCTTTTGACGGAAGCCTTCCATGAAATTCAGCCGGGACAGGAGATCGGGGTCAGGGGACCATATGGGAACCATTTTCCAATCGAGGATCTGAAAGGAAAAGATATCCTGTTTATCGGAGGTGGTATTGGTATCGCGCCAGTCCGGTCTATGATCCGTTATGCATTTGAACATAGAGATGAGTTCGGACATCTGGATATTCTGTATGGAGCCAGGTCGAAAAGCGATATCTGTTTTAAAGAAGATGTCCTGGAGCAATGGCCGAAAGAAAAAGATACAAATGTCTATGTAACGACAGATGTTCCTTCTGATGATTGGGATGGACATGTTGGATTTGTGCCTTCCTATATTGAAGAAGTTGGATTTAAACCAGAAGGAAAGAAAGTCGTTCTCTGCGGACCGCCGATCATGATCAAGCTGAGCAGTGAGAGCCTTCTGAAAATGGGATTCCAGAAGGAAGATGTTGTAACTACTCTCGAGCTTCGTATGAAATGCGGAATCGGTAAATGCGGCAGATGCAATATAGGCAGCAAATTTGTCTGTCTGGACGGCCCGGTATTTACACTTGCAGAGCTGGATGAACTTCCAGATGAAAAATAATCGGCATTAAGAGAAAAAAAACATATATTTGCACATACTTGTGTTATAATAAGATCACTCATAACAGGAGGAAAAAAATATGAAGGGACTTATCAAATTAGGTTTATTAGCAGGCGCTGCTTACGGTGGATACTATTTATACAAAAAGTATTTAAAACAGCCGGACAAAGCAGAAAACTTTGACGATCTGTCCGATGCAGGTTTTGATTATGATGATACAGCTGCAAAAGAAGAAAGCTTTGCAGATAAGATCAAAGCAGCTGCAGGAAGACAGCTGGACCGCATTAAATAAGCAAATTCCGGAAATTCAAAGTGAGCAAAGTTAAATTTTGGTTTTTTAACGCAAGACCGGTGTCATTGCCGCAAAGCATGATGCCGGCTCTTGTTGCCGCTTTTCTGGCGACAAAGTATTCAGACTTTAAATGGTATTTGGCATTGATCTCCCTGATCGGAGTTGCCTTTGCCCATTTGAGTCTGAATTTATTTGACGATTTTTTTGATTACCGGAATGCACAGCAGGGGGACCGGAGTGCACTGGCACGAGAAGGGTTTCGTGCACAGACCGTGAAATGTCCGTATTTACAAGATGGGACAGTTACACCAAAACAATGGCTCTTTGTTTCCTGTCTGTTTGGGTTGATCGCATGCTGCTTTGGTGTGCCGGTTCTGATCCTTCGTGGAATCCGGATCTTTTATATCGTTCTAGGTGTTGCCATTTTGGGCATATTTTATTCCGCTCCGCCTTTGAAACTTGGTTATCATGGACTGGGCGAGATCATTATAGGTTTGATCTTTGGGCCAGCATTGGGAATAGGTATGAGTATTGCGTCAAGCGGGGAATTTCATGCAAGTGAAGTTATGGTTTCCTGTGCGATTGGTCTGCTTGTAATCAATATCCTGTTTGTGCATTCGATCATGGATTATGCTGCTGACCAAAAGGCCGGAAAGAAGACACTGGCAGCACTTGTCAGCCCGCGTAAAAGATCTGAAGATAACGAATTAGTTAATACATCAAACGGACCATATGTAACATTGGCACTGGTAAACTTTATCCCTTATATTCTGGTCATGGTGGCTTTCTTTCTGCATTGGATCTCTGCTTACTTTCTGGTAGTCCTTTTAGCTTTGCCTTGGTCGATCGCGCTTTTTTCTTCTATGCTGCAGTTTCGGAAAGATCCGTTTGGAAAAGCAGAAAAGAAATGGTGGTACGGAAGGTTTGCACACTGGGAAGAAATACTGGGAGCTGGTATTGATTGGTTTATGCTTCGATGGTATCTTGCCCAAAAGATCAGTACCGTTTTTTCAATTATGTGTATTCTTGCATCTCTGGCTGATATGATCACAAAAATGACCCAATTATAAACAGATGAAACTGACACAGCTGATTTATTTACCATTCTGGTATCTGAAAAATGTAATATTCAAAAAACACGGGCCTCTGCAAACGGTCCTTTTCATCACGGACTATTGTAATTTGCGCTGTAAGCATTGTTTTGAAATGGGGCATGCCTGCACAATGCAGAAGTCCTATGAAAAGATTAAAGAAGAACTGCAGGACTGCTACCGGATGGGAAGCAGGATCGTGGATTTTGAAGGCGGAGAACCAACACTGTGGCGGGAAAAAGATGAACAAACCGGAAAAGTACGGGATGTCAATGATCTGATCGATCTGGCAAAAGAAATCGGATTCTTTTCCTGTACGGTTACCACTAACGCGCAAACTGATTTTTCCTGGGTAAAAGCTGATCTGATCTGGATGAGTCTGGATGGATATAAAGAATACCATGACGCAGTCAGAGGAGAAGGGGCATTTGAAAAACTGGATCATAATGCCCGGATCTATGCGGAAAAGAATGGCTCGCAAAAATTAGGCGCAAATATTGCGATCAATAAGATCAATCGGGACTCGGTTGCAGATACCCTTCGCTATGTGAAAGAGTCTCCTTTTATTCAAAGTATTGCTGTTAATTTTCATACTCCATATCCGGGCACAGAAGAAGTGATGCTTTCACATGAGGAAAAGTGCAAGGTGATCGATGAGGTAATTGCACTCAAAAAACAGCATTATCCGATTCAGAATAGTATCAGCGGATTAAAGATGATGAAGATCCGTGGATTCAAAAAGAACTGCTGGGTCAGTAACTTTATTATTACAGACGGAACGCGCTTTAAAACCTGCCCGGGCGAAACGCTGGGAATCTGCGATGACTGTGGCTTTTGTATGGCAGGAGAGATGTATTGCGTGATGCATCTGAAGATTGATACACTTCTGTCAGGAATGAAACTGCGTTTATAAGGATATAGACAAATGCTTTTAACGATCCTGCATTATCTGGGAGGCCCGGTGATCGGAGCCATCATAGGGGCATTTACCAATTATATTGCAATCAAAATGCTGTTCCGGCCGCTGAAAGAAAAGCGGATCGGGCGTTTTAAAGTTCCGTTCACACCAGGTGTCATTCCAAAACATCAGGAGGAACTGGCAGGGGCTCTTTCTAAGACTGTTTATCAGAATTTCTTTACAAATAATGACATCGAAGGGATTTTCCTTTCGGAAGAAATGGAAGATCTTTTTGTGGACAAATTATATTCCTTACTTAGTGATATTGAATTGAGCAAGGTGAGTGAGGCACTGGATGAAGATGCAAAATTAAAGATCAAGGAATCTGTTTATAACAAGATCCATAATGTCATTCTGCATTCTAATATTTCAGGCGTTGTGGCAGATCAAGCGGAAAAAATCATTCATTCGAAAGTCAAGGGGGGAAGTCTTGCAGGCCGTCTTCTGAATGACAACATTACCTCCCGCCTTTCCGCATTGATAGGAAATGAAGTTGCATCCTACATCAGAGAACATGATCTGGAGATCCTTCTGCCGATTCTGGAACAGCAGAAAGAAGAACTGAAAGATGCGAATACAGGAAAAATCCTCCAGGATATTGGAGCAGACAAGGAAAAGGTCTGTGCCATATTAAAACATGGGTACCGCAGCTTCATGGCAAATGCCAAGGCAACGATCGCGGAGACGTTTCATATAAAAGAATTCATATATCAGAAAATTATGGATCTGAACCCGGCCGATATTGAGCGGTTGGTAAATGAAGCCATCAAGCGGGAAATGAATTACCTGGTCTATCTGGGAGCTTTATTAGGCTTTCTTATTGGTATTATCAATATCTTTATTTAAAATTTAAGATTTCCCTGTAAAATAGTTATACTTTTTATGCATTCTTTCTATTTTTTTGCAATTTTTTTGTGGTAAAATAACAACATGAACAGAAAAATGGATATGGTGCATGGAAGCATCTGGAAAAAATTATTATTGTTTGCGCTTCCGTTAGCTGCCAGCAGTATGCTGCAGCAGCTCTTTAATTCTGCCGACCTTCTGGTCGTAGGGCAGTTTGCGGATTCTAATGCGCTTGCGGCTGTTGGCGCCAATGGTGCGATCATTCATCTTTTGATCAACTTGTTTGTTGGATTGACCGGAGGAACGAATGTATTAGTTTCCACATTTATTGGACAGCAGAATAAGGAAGGAATCAAAAAAGCAATTCATACTTCGGTATCAGTTGCTGTTATCAGCGGTGTTTTGCTCGCAGTTGTCGGACAGTTTATAGCTAAACCTGTCCTGATGCTGATGAGTACCCCTGCAGAGATCCTTGATCTGACGGCAATCTATTTCCGTATTTACTTTGCAGGAATGCCTTTCTTTATGCTGTACAACTTTGTTTCGGCAATTTATCGAAGCAAAGGAGATACAAGAACACCACTGGTCATTCTTGCCATTGCTGGTGTGATCAACGTAGGATTGAATCTGTTCTTCGTCATTGTCTGCCATCTGAGCGTGGAAGGCGTAGCAATTGCGACCGTTGTAAGTAATGCAATCTCAGCCTTTGTTTTGCTGGGATTGATGACCAAGGATAAAAGTGAGCTGGGATTCCGTTTTAAAGATCTTTGTATCAACGGACCAATTCTCAAAAGAATGTTTGCGATTGGTATCCCGGGTGGACTGCAGGGAAGTGCATTCAGTATTTCTAATGTTATCATTCAGACTGCCATGAATTCTCTGGGTCCGGCAGCAATTGCAGCCAATACGGTAGCACAGACCTATGAGAATTTCTGCTTCTTCTTCTGCGGCGCGTTTGGACAAGCTTCGCTTTCCTTCGTCGGACAAAATTATGGAGCAGGAAACTTTGACCGATGCCGCGAAACGACAAGAAAGGCACTGGTATTGGGAATGGCGAGCGCTATCCTGCTGGCTTCCATCTTTGCTATCTTTGGACATTTCTTCTGCAGGCTGTACACACCGGATGAAGAGGTCATTAAGCTGGCAATGTACAGGCTGCGAATTGCAACGTTATTCTGCTTTTTGAACGGAACGGATCAGGTCTTCAGCGGGGCATTGCGTGTTTATGGACATACTGTTCTGCCTGCGGTGATCTCGATCGTAATGATCTGTGGCACAAGACTTCTTATGATCTTTACAATCTTCCGCGCTTATCCGTCTTATCCGCTTCTTGTAGCGATGTATCCGATCAGCTGGGTATTATCCAATGCTGCAATTTTGGTTGCATATTTAATAATTTTAAGTAAAATGAAGAAAAAGATGTATGAGGGAGGAACTGCATGAACAGAATCATTACCATAGGTCGTGAATTTGGCTCCGGTGGAAGAGAAATGGGTGTCCGCCTGGCAAATGAACTCGGATTTCAGTATTATGACAAAGAGATCATTACCGGAATTGTGAATCATACGGATTATACAGAAAGCTACGTTAAGGAAATCATCGAAGGAAACACCCGTAGGATCATCCCGGTTACGATCGGAAGATCTTTGGATGTTGATGTAGAGTATCAGATCCAGCAGATGCAGGATATTGTAAAAGCTCAGACAGAAGTCATCAAAGAGATGGCAGAGAAGTCTGACTGCGTCATTGTCGGAAGATGTGCAGATTATATCCTGGAAGAGGACGACGCAAACGGAAAAATACAATTGTTCAAACTTTTTGTGCATGCAAGCATGGAAAGCCGTGTCAAACGATGCATGGAAAGAAGATCAGAAGATGAAATGAATATGACCGAGAAGGATATGGAAAAACAGATCCGCAAGGTCGATAAAGAAAGAGCTAACTATTATACAAATTACACTCTCCGTAAATGGGGAGCAAAAGAAAACTACGATATCTGCTTTAATACGACCAATATGGAAATTAAGACTATGGTTCCATATATCGCAAGACTCTTCTAAGTTTATCATCTCATTTATTAAATGAATTATCAGCCTCTTGAAATCTATGCTCAAGAGGCTGATAATATTATTGAAAAGAAAATATAGTTGATTCGTTATTCCATTGTTTTCGGTGCACCTTGTGTGTCCGTGTTTTTCAAAGAAGGTAAGAAATGAAAAAAGCAAGAAAAATGACGGAAGGAACGCCTTGGAAGCTGATCCTTCTTTTTGCGTTACCATTAATGGCAGGGCACGCTCTGCAGCAGCTGTATAATACCGTTGATGGTATTGTTGTTGGAAACTTTGTATCATCTGAAGCATTAGGCGCAGTTGGAACTTGTGCATCTCTGGTCATGCTGTTCCTTTGCTTTGCCGTTGGTATGTCAACGGGAAGTGCCGTCGTTATTTCCCAGTTCTATGGTGCAAATCGATATGAGGATATGCGCCGTGCGGTTTCCACCTGTATGATCATGATGGTCGGACTGGGTATTGTTCTGACCGTGATCGGTGAATTCACGGCAGATCTCCTTCTGAAATATGTTCTGAATGTTCCGGAAGTATATCTTCAGGATGCTTCCGTTTATTTCCGGATCTTTCTGATCGGTCTTGCATTCCAGTTCCTGTATAATATCTGCGCAGCCGTATTAAGGTCCTTTGGCGATTCCAAGGCAACGTTGTATTTCCTGATCATTTCATCTATCAGCAACATTGTACTTGACCTGCTCTTTGTTATTGCATTCCATTGGGATGTTGCAGGTGTTGCAATTGCAACCGTTATCGCCCATATTCTTTCCGCGATCGTAGCGGTCATATATATGTTCAAAAAATATGAGGTCCTGCGGTTTAAGAAAGGGGAGTTTCGTTTCCACAAAGAATCGGCAAAGATTTCTCTGAAGATGGCTATCCCGACCACACTGCAGCAAAGTATCATGTCCTTCGGATCACTGGCACTGCAGAGACTTGTCAATACATTTGATCTTAGTGTTCCTGGATTGCTGCCTGGTTATGTTGCAGGACAAAGACTGGAGACATTCCTTATGATCCCTGCCTTCTGTATTAATGCAACCATGGCAACTTATACCGGACAGAATGTCGGAGCAGGCAGATTTGATCGTATCAGAAGCGGAAGAACAGCTGCCCGGATCATCTGTATTTCGATCCAGGTGGTGGTTGGACTGATCGCATTCTTCCTGCGTCATCCTCTGATACGTTTGTTTGGCGTAGGCGGAGTGTCGGAATCCTACGGTCTGGAATATTTGGTGACAATGATCCCGTGCGTTCTGATATTTGCCCTGAATATGTCTACGATAGGAACACTGCAAGGCTCTGGCGATGTCATGTTTACTACGTTTGCTTCGATCAGCGGCTTTATCCTGCGTGTTGTCTTAGCTTATGTTCTTGGCCTGTTTACGCCACTCGGATACCGGATGATCTGGCTGAATCTTCCGATGGGCTGGATCTACAGTACGATCATTTGCGCCATTCGTTTCTATGGAGGAAAATGGAAAACGAAAGCCATTGTGCATCACGAACCGCAGGAGGCGGTCGAGGATAACTAACCGTTTCTGCATCAAATTTGTTGCAAACACTTAATAAATTCGAAATAGTTTTTTAATATGCACGTAATTGAATATTACGTGCATATTTTTTATAATCATGCTGTATTCATCCTCAATCACTTGTAAGCCTCCCAGCGACATGTGATTTTCAGATGAAGAATACACTCACCAGAAAGAATCACATACCGCAGATCGTTTTCGGAGCGCTTTTCTTTTTAGCGTTTCTTTTCATATGTATCTTTTTCCCGTATTTCAGCAAAGCAGATGAGACTGGCTATGTGGATGCCAGTGAATTAAATGTACGCACCGGTCCCGGAACTTGGGCACCAGCAGTTGGCACTTTGTCTTATACAACAATCACGATCGTTGGTGAAGCTAAGGACGCAGAAGGAGATCTCTGGTATAAGATCAAGTATGCTGGAGGGGAGTATTATGTATATGCCGATTATGTAACGATACAATCCGGTACATCTGATGATGTGGTTTACAGCAACTCATCTTCCTCATCTTCATTTGAAGAGCAGCTATCAGCATTTCCGGAAAGCTACCAGAAACTAATTCGGGATATTCATGCTAGTTATCCAAATTATATTTTTGAAGCAGATTACGTCAATATCAGCTATGACGACGCTGTCTATCTGGAAAGCATTGGGCATAAAAAACTGGTCAACATGTATTCCGACGGCATTTCCTGGAGATCATTAGACAGCGGCTGCTATAACCGCTCGTCCGGAACCTGGGACACCTATTCCGGCGACTGGACGGATGCAGGTATTGATGTAATAGAATATTATATGGATCCGCGTAATTTTCTGAATACCAGGAATATGTTTATCTTTGCACAGCAGACCTATTCCGGCGCAGAGACCAGATCCGGAGTTGAGACGATCGCCGCAGGATCATTCCTTGCAGGTAATTATACAGATTCCACAGGTACGCATAGTTATATAGATACCATTATGGAGGCAGCAAAAGAGTCTAATGTCAGTCCATATGTCATTGCCGCGACCATCCGTGCGGAGCAGCCAACGTGGGGACAGTCGCCACTGATTGACGGAAGTCATGGCTATTATAATTTCTTTAACTTTGGTGCAAGTGGATCGGATGTTGTTGGAAATGGTATCTATTTTGCCAAAACGCAGGGATGGGATACGGTATATAAATCAATCCTTGGCGGAGCCAAAGGATACTATAACGGATATCTGAAAGCCGGTCAGGATACATATTTCTATAAAGATTACAACTTACCAAATCTGGATTTTAATCATCAATATGCACAGAGCGTCTATGATCAGATCGGAAACGCAGCATTTTTGCGCAATGCGATCGGATCTGATTACAATGCAGTCCTTACCCTTAGGATCCCGGTCTATACAGAAATGCCGTTGGTACCACAGGGGTATCCGGAAGAGAATGGCTCTTTGAATAAGCGCTATGCTCAAGATGGCTCTGTTCTGCCGCGTGGTACGCAGACAATCGCAATGGTTCCAAATAACACTATGGTAACTACACCGCCTGTAAATGATGTGGCAGATGACCCGAAAAAAGTAACAGAACAGCCGGCAACACCGGTTGAAGAACCGACAACTGCACCTGTACAGGAAGAGCCGACAACGGCACCTGTTCAGACTGCAACTTATTCTGCGGGGGATGCAAACGGCGATGGGAAAATCTCAGCCATGGATTATGTGGCTGTGAAAAACCATATTATGGGAACAAAAACAATAACGGACAATGCAAAGCTGAAAGCAGCAGATGCCAATGGAGATGGCAAGATATCTGCTTTGGATTATGTCCGGATCAAAAATATGATTTTAGGGAATTAATATGAAAACACTAAAAAGAATCTTACCTGTTTTTTTGATCACTGTTCTTTTCGTCATTATTTGCTTGCCGGGAAAGAGCTATGCTGCAGGAGGTGCTTATGTCTCTGACGATTATTTAGAAATTGCAGTTGGAGAAACGGCATATATTTCTGTTGGTACTAGTAATGCGGCTGGAGCTTATTCAGTTTATGGTGATGGATGCGTTATGGCAAATGATGGCGGCTTTTTAGATAACGATGCTGCCACTATTGGCGTTTATGGCGCAAGTGCGGGAGATGGTGTTGTTACTGTCTACTTCAGCACACTTGCTACTTATGATGAAGAAGAACTGGATGGAACCACTTATTATGTTTCAGTTCATGTTTATGCGCCGGACGGCGGTTATACAGGTGACTATGGAAAAAGCGGAGAATTGCCTGATTACAATTATGATGAAGTTACACAGGTTTCTGATGTGCTGAATCTTTGGCTGTATGATGAACCGTATTCCATTCTGACAGATCTTTCAGGAGTTGAAAAGCCAAAAGGATTTACAGAGACGGACGGAACCTTTGAAGGTGAAAAGGTTAAAACACTGAATTACGGGTCAGAGATCGTTCTGTATGCTCTTTGGAATCACTGGACCGGAGATGTGATCCTTCGCACGTATGATCCGACAACACAGACATTTGGAGAACCAGCTGCATTTAACCAAGGAAATAATACCTATTATTTGTTAAAGATTCCAAGCGGAACGGAGATTCCGGAAGGTTATACAAAGACAGAACTTACATTAAATGGTAATAAAGTTGAAGCACTTCAAATTAATAAAGAAGGCTATGAGGATATCTATTATATCTATGCTTTGTACGATGGACAAAGTGGGGTCTATTCCTACGATAAAAAAGAAGGGACTCTTCAGAGAACTCTGGAATTAAAACCTGCGCAGGAAGAAGAACAGCCGGAAAAAGCAGAGGTGAAGAAATCGCCTATCTTCAGTAATAAGATCTTTCTGATCGCGTTGGGCGTTGCAGCAGTGATCATCATTATTCTGATCATCCTGCTTGCAGTGACTCGGAAGAAATATAAAGATTTAACGGAAGATGATTATTGATCCGGATAATCTTTGAACGAAAAAGAATATCCCTCCTGAGGGAAACATAATAATTCGACAGTATATCAGAGAAATGCCGCTCGCTTTGGGCGGCTTTTTCTTGCTCTTTCTTTTGCTATCATATAAGATACTGATGAGGATATTATTCTTTTCGACGGTTCTGATCGGATACCCCATAGTATAAAAAAATGAATATTTTGATCGATTATCCTTCGGCGGCACAGTATTGGCTTTATCTGCAAGATTCGAAAAATGATATTATAAAAAGAAATCAGCAGATCAGATATGTATCTTCATTTGATGAAAGTGCAGTCTTCATATCCGAACAATATGGGTTTGACATTCCCATTCATATTTCTGTATCGAATAAAGCTCATAGGAACCAGGGACGATTATTTTCCACACATTATATGGCCGGCAGTCTTCCGGAAAACAGTTTTATTCAGTTAGGAAGGAATGTCGCGATTGCCAGTCCCGAGTTGTGTTTTTTACGAGCATCTAATTGCTTGAGCTTTCCAACCCTTGTAGTTTTTGCTTGTGACTTGTGCGCAATCTATTCCCATTCCCTTACGGACCATTTTGGTCTGCAAAGTCGTACGCCTGTTACCAGTGTTGCAAAAATCAAAGCTTTTTTGGATAACGTTAAAAATGTAAAAGGAATCAAAACAGCCAAAGCAGCAATTCAATATGTGTTAGAAAACTCAAATTCGCCAATGGAATCGAAACTGGCAGCTATCAGTCAACTTCCTATCAACAGAGGAGGTTTTCGTCTTTTAAAACCTGATCTGAATTCTCGTGTCAAGCTGAGCGAAAGCGGTAAAAGCCTGGTGAAAAGGGATTCTCTATATTGCGATATGGTCTGGAAAGACGAGAAAGTGGTGGTGGAATACGACAGCAATCTTTCGCATCTAAGCAAAAAACAGCACTACTATGACAAGCAAAGAATCACTGCTTTGAATTTGTCCGGATATACGGTTATCAGTATAACAGCAGACAACCTTCGAAATTTCCGATGTATTGAAGAAATATTTTATCTAATCAGGTCTAAATTGCAGATGAGGTCTTATTCAAAAGAGTTTGAAAAATTTTTTGACATCAGATACGATGCTGTAAAAGATGTTTTTTTCTCGCGGAATGATCTTTTTCTTCCGGAAAGTTGGAAGCTTCCCCTTGAGCAAAATAATTCCGCAAGTGACCAAATTTTGAGATGAATGAAGGGAAAAAAGCAAGAAATTTCCGCAAGTGACTCACTCAACGGGGCTTAGGCTGGTCACTTGCGCATATTTCTTGCATTACGCGAGGTAAAGAAGGATTATTCAGGTCACATGCGCAGAAAAATTGCAGAGACAAAAAGGAACGATGGTCAGAGAGGTCTCTTTATTAATAAAACCATTTTTGCTATAATCTGTTTAAAGAAATAGGACAAAAAGAGTAAGGAAGAGCAGGATTGATGGATCCGCATATTAGAGCATACAGAGACTATGATCAGAACGCAGATCAGCCATATGGGGATTTTTCGGATGGCCGGCCTAATGGCTTTATGCGGCCTGACATAGAGCCGGGGTTTGGAGAGGACATTGGTATGTCCATGCGGATCAGCCGTCTTTATCAGAGTTTGGAAGAAAAAGGAGATTACGCAACGCTGGATAAAGCAAAAAGAAACGAACACTTTCGCGAGTATCTCCTGACAAACTTTGATGAGCAGGAATATGGGCACGATTACTATTGAAGGCATCCCGATCGAGGTGCAAAAAAAGAGAATTAAAAACCTGCATCTGCATGTTAAAGCAGATGGCAGCGTTTATGTCACGATCCCACGTTATGTTTCGCTGAAAGAGGCAGAGAACTTTGCCAGGGCAAACATCGATTGGATCAGAAAACAGCAGGGGAAGATTCAGCTGCGTCCGAGTAAAGAAGACTATGAAGCACAGAAAGAATCCCTGATGCAGAGGATCCGGCCGTTTCTTTGGAAATGGGAAGGAATGACAGATCTTAGATGCAAAAGCTGGCATGTGCGTTATATGACAAGCCGCTGGGGAAGCTGCATTCCTGAAAAAGGAAGGATCTGTTTTAATCTGCAATTAGCAGATAAAAGCGACGCCTGTCTGGAATACGTGATCCTGCATGAACTGCTGCATTTAAAGTATCGCGGTCATGGAGAAGATTTCAAACAAGAACTGACCAGGTATATGCCGGAATGGAAATATTATCAAAAATTGCTGAAACAGTAAAAGAGGACAATATGAAAAAGACGATTGCAAGAATCATAGTAGTTATGCTTTCACTCACGCTCATTGCAGCCGCTCTTTCTGCTTGCGGAAAGAAAGAGGAAGAAGTCATCATAACGACAGAAGATATGGACTTTGGTCCTGATCCAAAAGAAAACGTGACGATGGAAGTTGCGAGGGATGATAATCTGAGGAAAATGTTATTTGCTTTTGATCCGTACTCTGATAATGGATCGCCGGGCAGTATGGAATATGACAGCCGGAATGAGATCTCAAACCGTCGTCTTTTAGACAGCCTGTTTGGACAAAAATGCTGTGCAGACTATTCACTTTATCCGGTTCCGCAGGCAACGGAATCTGAAACTTCCATGTCTGTGCCGGCGGAAGCTTTCAGCTGGACAGCAACGCATATCTTCCATGTTCCGCAGAATGTTGTTGCAGATTATGAGCGAACCAGCAGCAACTACAGTGATAACAGTTTTTCCGGAGCCATCACCCTGGATGAGAATAAAGTGAAGTGGTATTATTCTGATTTCACCATTATCCGTGCTGAATACGATGGTACATACTACTACATTAAATATCGGCGGAACCACGATGATCCTCGCATTACAGGCAACAAATATCAGCAGGTCTACTATGCGATCATGGCGAAAGAGACAGTAGATAATCAGGAATACTGGACTTTATATACACATAGTGCGGATGCTTTTATTCCGGTCGTGAAAGATCCAAATCTGGAGCCGGATGAGGTCTTGGATGAAGTTGAAATGCTGACGATCAGCGATAGCAATGTTGTGGTTCGCAGCGGACCATCAAAGGAGTATGACAGAGTGACGGTGCTGGCTCCTGGTATCCTGGTATATGCTTTAGGAACAAAAGGAGATTGGACCTATATCCGTTACTATGATCATTACGGATGGATCTTCTCCGAACTCCTGGAGCCGCGATGAGGAGGATCCTCTTTATGATCCTCTGGATCCTGCTGGCAGTTATTTTTCTGGGATACGGGATCTGTATTGCAAGTGTACATTCCGGGACAAAGTTTTTTCTGATCTGGTTTGTACTGGGAGCGTTGTGCCTTTTTCTTGCAATTGCTGCCTGGCAGAACTGGTGGGCTCTTTTACCGAAGGCTTTAAAAAGAATTGTTCTTATTATTGTCATCCTGTGCGGGATTATCTTTCTTTTAGTTGAAGGATGCGTGGTTAGCGGTTTTTCGAAAAAGGAAGAGAGGGCTTATGATTACCTCCTTGTGCTCGGAGCACAGGTAAAGGAAACCGGGCCAAGCGTAGTCCTGCTGTATCGACTGGATCAGGCTGTTTCATATTTGGAAACGCATCCGGAGACATGCTGTATAGTATCCGGCGGTCAGGGAGATAATGAGCCGTGGACAGAGGCGGAAGGGATGAAGTCTTATTTGATCCAAAAAGGGATCGCAGAGGAGCGGATCCTGAAAGAAGAGGATTCCCTAAAGACCAACCAGAACATCCGCAACAGTATGAAACTGATCCCTGAACATGCATCGGTTGGAATTGTTACCAATAATTTCCATATGTTCCGGGCTTTAAAGATTGCGAAAAAGCAGGGGATGACAGATTTTGGAGGACTTGCTGCCGGATCGAAACCATTCTATCTCCCTAACAACATGCTGCGGGAGTTCTTTGGGATCGTGAAAGACTTTTTGAAAGGGAACCTATAACAGAAGGGTTTCTTACTGTTTTTTATTTATATAGTTATAGAAAATAAGAGTATCCTCTGCTATAATTTTTAAAATAAACTTCTGAAGAATCACGAGAAATGAACAAATAGATCAAATCAGGCATTCCCGGAAGGAGAATGCCTTTTTAGGGAAAAGAAATGACTTATCAGGAAACAATCGACCAAATAAAAAATGCAGACCAAACCATCTACTATCAATGCCTGACAAACTGGGATAATGTTGCCAAGCCGCTTCATAGTCTGGGGGATTTTGAATATCTGACGGCTAAAATCGGAGCGGCACAAGGGACAACGGATATTTGTATTGACCGTAAAAGAGTTCTGGTATTCTGTTCTGACAACGGTGTGGTAGAAGAAGGAATCAGTCAATCTGATCACACTGTTACAACAGCAGTCGCGAAAGCATTGGCAGAGGGCACCTCGAATGTAAACATCTTTGCCAAGCAGGTAGGAGCAGACGTAGAGGTCTATGATACCGGTATGGTAGATGACTTGGACATCGAAAGATTGATCGTGCAAAAAAGGGCGAACGGGACAAGAAATCTTTCCAAAGAGCCGGCAATGACAAAAGAACAGTTGACCTTTGCTTTAGAGGCAGGTATCAATGCGGCCCAGAAAGCGAAAGAAGACGGAATCCAGATTGTTGTGATCGGAGAAATGGGAATTGGCAATACGACTACCTCTGCGGCTGTCGCATCCATTCTTTTAAATCAGGATCCGCATCTGATGACTGGCCGTGGGTCCGGGCTTTCCGATGAGGGTTTAAAACGAAAGATTCATGTCATTGAACAGTGTATAGAAGTCAACAAGCCAGACCCGAAAGATCCTCTGGATGTTCTGGCAAAAGCGGGAGGCTTTGATATAGCAGCAATGTGCGGCGTGATACTAGGATGTGCAGCAGTGGGTCTGCCGGTGGTGTTAGATGGTGTGATCTCCTGCACTGCAGGCTGCTGCGCAAAGGCAATTGCATCGGAAACATTGGATTACATGATTCCGTCCCATGTCAGTAATGAGCCGGCAGGAAGAGCTATTCTGGACTTTTTGGGAATGCATGGACCAATTGACGCCCACATGGCTTTAGGCGAGGGAACCGGCGGCGTGATGCTCCTGCCGCTCCTGGAGATGGCTTTAAAGCTCTATCATGGCACACATAGTTTTGAAAATATAGGTATTGATGCATATACCGAACAGAAATAGAAAGTAATGAAAGCATTTATTATCGGCGGAAGCGGCAACGGGAAAAGTGCATTTGCAGAAAAGGTTGCAGCTAAGCTGGGCGGAAAAATGATATATATTGCTACCATGCCGATCTTCTCAGAAGAGGATATCAAGGTTGTAGAACGTCATCACAAGCTTCGTGCCGGACGGGGTTTCGAAACGCTGGAACGTCCGCAGCGGATCGAAGATGTTCCGGATCATGGAGAAACAGTTCTGCTGGAATGTATGTCTACCCATGTGGCAAATGTTATGTTCGGAGATGGGTTCGATGAGTTAAGAAGTAATCCGGATACTAATTATGCAGAAGAAATCTGGAAAGAGATCGGTCCGGTTTTTGAAAGAGAGGGCAATACGATCATCGTATCTGCAGAAGTTACAATGGATGGAAATACATATGACCCTGCTACCGAACAATATATCCGTACGTTAGCTGAGATTAATAACCATCTTGCTGACGCGGCAGATTTATTCGTGGAAGTTGTATACGGAATCCCACTGGTACATAAAGGCAGTATTGCTTTTTTGGAAGAGTAAAAGACATGTTAAGAAGTATTATTATTGCATTACAGACATATTCGAGAATACCGATGCCGCAGGTCGAATGGACAGAAAAATCCATGAAATACGCGATCTGCTTTTTCCCGGTTGTAGGAATTTTTACGGGTGGCTTTGAGATCCTCTGGGTCTTTCTGGCAGGACTTTTGCATCTGCCGGCTTTAATCTATGGGGCAGTGGCCTGTGCAATCCCGATCCTTGTTTCCGGAGCAATCCATATGGATGGTTTCTGCGACACTGTGGATGCGCTTTCCTCCCATCAGAGCAAAGAGCGCATGTTAGAGATTTTGAAAGACTCGCATGCCGGAGCATTTGCTATCATTTTTGGCGCGTTGTATTTGATCGTTTATTTTGCCTCCTGGAGTGGTATTGCGACCATCATTGAATGGCACGGAGGAAGCTGGAATATTCTTTTTGCCGTGTGTTTCGGATTTATCCTTTCCAGAGGATTGAGCGGACTGGCACTGAACTTGTTCCGCGGCGCCAGAAGCCGGGGAATGCTGCAGGGGTTCAAAGATGCAGCAGATAAAAAAATGCTGACGATCACAATGCTGATCTATATCGTTGTTGCTGCTTTCTTTATGATCTTTTTTGCCGGATGGATCGGCGCAGTCATGGTTGCAGCAAACGGATTATTATTCCTGTATTACCGGTTATTATCTTACCGGAAATTTGGCGGGATCACCGGTGATCTTGCAGGATGGTTTCTGCAGCTTTCGGAGTTGACCACAATTGTAGCGGCAGTCCTTTTGGGATTCGTTTTATAAGGAGAGTTTTTTATGAAGTTGTACATTGGCGGATTAGGACATGGACAGGCACTTCTCGCTGAAAAAGAGACGGGACTTAAGCCGGAACAATGTTCGGAAGAGACGGCGCTGCAAGCAAAAGCGATCGATAATTTTGAAGAGATTATAAAGGAAATTGTAAAAAAAGATGGCGATGCACAGGATTTTGCCAAAAGACTGCTTTTGGAGAACCCGGATGTGGTCGTTGTAGCGAATGAGATCGGGTGCGGCATCCATCCGTTGGAACGGATCGACAGGCGTTGGAGAGAGCAGACCGGAAGAGCTTTATGTATCCTGGCTGATGGTGCAGAAAGCGTCACGCGCGTCTGCTGTGGGATCGGACAGAAGATAAAGTAAGGACTTCATATGAAAGTGGTAATGATCCGGCATGGGAAGACCCCGGGAAATCTGTTAAAACAATATATCGGACGCACCGATCAGTCTCTTGCAGATGAAGGCATCAAGGAGTTAAAAGCAATTGCTTCATCAGAAGAGTTTAAACAAACTTTGGATTCAGAAAAAGTAGAAAAGATCTTTGTAACTCCGCTCAAACGAACCCAGGAGACGGCAGCAATCCTTTTCCCGAATGCAAGGCAGATGATCATTAATGATCTGCGGGAAATGGATTTCGGTATCTTTGAAGAAAAAAACTATATCGATCTGGAACACAGTAAAGAATACGCAGCCTGGCTGGATACGCACTGTGAATCCAAAGTGCCGGAGGGGGAAGATAAAGCCTCTTTCAGCAAAAGAAGCTGTAACGCCTTTCTGCAATGTATGAAAGATAGCGGAGATGAAGTTGTTTATTTCCTCGTTCATGGCGGAACGATCATGTCTGTGATGGAGGCATTTGCGGAAACAAGGCAGGAATACTACAAATGGTATGCGGAAAACGGACATGGTTATATGGCAGAATGGGATGGAAGCGTACTTTCAAAAATCCAGGCGGTATAAAAGACAATGAGAGAAATAAATTTGGCTACAATTGATGAACATGCCATGGAACTGGCAGAGAAGTATGATCTGGGCATTGAACTGGATCAGTTCTGTACGGCCATGTATATGGATCCCCCAGAGTTTGAAACATGGGATGCAGATGCTCGCAGGTTCCTTCCGCGTGCAAGAGTTTTTCATGGACCATTTAATGAGATCTGTCCATGTGCGATCGATCCGAAAGTAAAAGCGCTTTCAATGGAACGCTACAATCAGGCATTCCAGCTTATGTATCAGTACGGTTTAAAAAAACTGATCCTGCATGGCGGTTTTGTACCGAATGTTTATTTTCCGGTGTGGTATATTGAACAGTCTATTGCCTTCTGGAAAGAATTTCTGGCTGATAAGCCGGAAGACTTCACTTTGTGTCTGGAAAATGTAATGGAACCGGAGCCGTCTTATCTGGTAGATATCGTTGCAGGGGTTGACGATAAAAGATGCCGTCTGTGTCTGGATACCGGACATGCAAATGTGGGGAATGTCTCAACTGTTCCGATCCCGGAATGGGTGAAAGCCTTTGCTCCGTATCTTGCTCATGTCCACCTGCATAATAACGACGGCGTTTGGGACTGGCATAAGAATCTGGCAGAAGGGACAATTCCAATGGAAGAAGTACTGGATCTGCTGGATGAACTGGCTCCATCAGCAAGTTTCACCTTTGAAAATATTGACGATTCAGAGGAATCCATCCTCTGGTATCAGAAAAAGTATCAGAAATAACTGTCGCGGAAGGATTGTGGTTTTTACCCAAAAATAGCAGATAATCAACAAAAAACGCAGATTTGGTCAGTTGATTTTTACTTTAGAAAAGAGTAATATACATTCAGCGCTTTGTGTGCTGATTTTTGGTGTGAAAAACACAATGAAAATCAGCATAGAAAGCTTGCAGGCACTTGTTTACCATAATTACCTGGCAGGTTATGTCAGGAATTAGAATAAGGAGGAACAGAGATGGTAAAATTAGACAAGAGTTTCGTTGAAAACATGTATTCAGTAGAAGGCAAAGTTGCCCTGGTTACAGGTGCTACAGGCGCTTTCGGACGTGTTGCTGCTAAAGCTTATGGATACCTTGGTGCAAAGGTTGCTTTAACAGGCCGTAATCAAGCAAAATTACAGGAATTAGCAGATGAATTCAAGGCAGAAGGCATTGAATGCGCTATCTTCGCAGCTGATCCTGCAAAAGAAGAAGATGTTAAGAAACTGATTGAGGATGTTGTCGCTACTTATGGCAGAATCGATATCCTGGCAATCGCTCATGGATTTAACAAACCGGCAAACATTTTAGAGCAGAGCGTTGCTGACTGGCAGTACATCATGGATGCAGACTGCAAGTCCGTATACATTGTCCTGAAATATGTCTCCGAGCAGATGGTAAAACAGCTTAATGGTGAGAAACCTGCATCCGGACAGGGCGGCAAGATCGTTGTTGTTACTTCTCAGAGATCTAAGAGAGGTATGGCTGGTTACACAGGATACTGCACATCCAAGGGTGGCGCTGACATGATGATCGCTTCCATGGCTTGCGACCTGTCTGCTAAATACGGCATCAACGTAAACGCAATCTGCCCGACAGTATTCCGTTCTGAATTAACTGAGTGGATGTTCGATCCTGAATCAGCTGTATATCAGAACTTCATGAAGAGAGAGCCGATCGGACGTCTTGCAGAGCCGAGCGATTTCGTTGGCTATGTAATCTTCCTGTCCTCTAAGGCATCTGACTTCATCACAGGCGCAGCATGCGACTGCTCAGGCGGATACTTGGTCTGCTAGTGAGGAAAGGAAAATCAACCGCAAGCTTTGCTTGCTAGGTTGATTTTGTTTGACGAACTTATTTCCACGTAATACGAAGCTCGCATCGCGAGCGGAAGTATGGAGTGGAAATAGAAACGCGGGAGCACGAAGTGCGTAGCGTTTCGTAGCAGCTAAAAACGTATGCGAGAGCGCTGAAAGCGCGAAGCGAGCGTATTTTAGCAAAAGCTAAAAGCACGTAGCATTTAACAATTCTTATTACTAAGGAGAATGCATTACAATGGAAAAAGTTAAAAATGTCGTTATTTGTGGCGCAGGAATGATGGGCAATATGATCGGTCTGGTATTCTCCAGCTGCCCGGATTTCAACGTTACAATTTGGAACAGAAGAGAAAAACCTTGTCTGGAAGTTATCGAAGATAACCTCAACCAGCTTAAAGATAAAGGCATCATCACAGAAGCAGAAGTGAAAGACCGCATGAGCAGAATCAACTTCGTATTCCCGGATAAGGGCGAAGAATTCAAAAATGCAGATCTTATCATCGAGTGCGTTGCAGAAGTTATGGAGACCAAGCAGGATCTCTTCGCTGAATTAGAAGGAATCTGCCGTGATGACTGCATCTTCGCAACAAACACTTCCGTAATGAGCCCGACAGAGATCGCTTCCAAGTGCCAGCACAAAGAAAGAGTTGTTGGAACACACTTCTGGAATCCGGGTCACTTAATTCCGTTGGTAGAAGTTGTTAAGACAGCTGATACAACAGAAGAAGTTATGCAGCTTACGATCGATGCTCTTGAAAGAGCAGGCAAAAAGCCGATCTACTGCAAGAAAGACGTTCCGGGATTCGTTGCAAACAGAATGCAGCACGCTCTTTGGAGAGAAGCTATCTCTATCGTTGAGCAGGGCATCGCTGATCCTAAGACAGTTGACGATGCAGTTAAATACAGCTTTGGTCTTCGTCTTCCGCAGCTGGCTCCTATCGAGAACTCCGATATGGTCGGAACACAGCTTACATATAACATTCACAACTATGTTCTGAAATATCTGGCAGATAATCATGAGCCGTCACCGCTGCTGCAGCAGATGCTCGATGAAGGAAAGATGGGCTTTGCTTCAGGAGAAGGCTTCCTGAAATGGGACGATGAATCCATCGCTAAATCCAAGACTGATCTGAATGAGTACCTCATCAAGATGGTCTATGGCAAATAAGATTTTGATTGTACAGACACATGGTTCTTCGGAACTATGTGTCTGTTACAGTTAAAAATAATAACGTTATTATTTTTTTAATGGAGGAAAAAAAATGGGAAAAAAAGTATTTGTTGACTTAACACATCCTTTCAGCGCTGAAATTCCACGTTGGCCTTATTTTGATAAGCCATTCATCGAGGGAAAACACAGCATGGCTAAGGGCGGCGTTCTGACTCAGTATGTTGGATGCACAATGCATACAGGTACTCACTGCGACGCTCCACGTCACGTCATGGAGTTCGAATTCGACGGAAAAAGAGCACGTTACACGCATGAAATGCCTGTCGATGCTTACACCGGCGATGCAGTTTGCTTAGAGATCCATGTTGGCCGTTGGGAGCTCATCATGCCTGAGCATCTTGAGGATGCTTGCAAGAGAGCAAACATTAAGCCGTCAGAGTTAGAAGGAATGGTTGTCTGCCTGAACACAGGTATGCACAGATTGTTCGACG
Source organism: Lachnospiraceae bacterium (assembly GCA_017536965.1). Lineage (GTDB taxonomy): Bacteria > Bacillota > Clostridia > Lachnospirales > Lachnospiraceae > RGIG5612. Next base: position 50,765 of record JAFWCK010000008.1, read on the forward strand.
ACTCTAAAGAGTATTATCATTATTCCTGCGGTACCGGTATCGATGCTGGTCGTTGGTTCGTAGAGCACAAGGTAAAATGTGTTGCTATGGATATGCAGGCACTTGATCATCCTCTTCACACCGCTATGGGTAACAACGGTATGACAAGAATGAACCTTCTTGGTGCATCCGGATATCCGATCACAGAAGAATACAAAGCTCAGTTCGGCGAGGAAGCTTATGCTGAATTCGATAAATTCGAATACATCCGTATCCATGGCCAGGAAGCATATGACAAGAAGTTCGGCGATCTTGAGAAGATCGGATGCTGGGGAACATGGGAGCCATGCCACAAGATGATGCTTGGTCATGGTATTGTTGGTGTTGAGAACCTTGGTGGTGATCTTGACAAAGTTTCCAACAAGAGATTCCGTTTCTACTGCTTCCCACTTCGTTGGTACATGGGTGATGGTTCTATGGCTCGCTGCGTTGCTGAGATTGATGAAGATCAGATCAACAAGGGCGTAAAAGACAGAACTTATCTGTACTGCGGAACTGGCTGCCAGGATAGAGATTTCATGAAGAAAAATGCAAAGAAAGCTCCTAAAAAAGCAGCAGCTAAGAAAGCAGCTAAGAAATAATTGACAGACAAAAATGGGCCGGCTTTTCGGGCCGGCCCGAATTATGAAATGGATCTTCCGCATTAGAAAAGCGGACATCTATCTAGGAGGAAAAAATAAAATGGCGAAAGAGATTGTAATTGCCAGCGCTTGCCGTACAGCTATCGGCAGCTTTGGCGGTACATTAAAGAATACACCAGCAGTTGAGCTCGGTGCGACAGTTATTAAAGAAGCTGTTAACAGAGCAGGTCTGAAACCGGAGCAGGTTGATGAAGTTATCTTTGGTAACGTTCTTCAGGCTGGCCTTGGACAGAACCCGGCTCGTCAGGCAGCATTAAAAGCTGGTCTTCCTGAGACAAGCACAGCTTTCACAGTTAACATCGTTTGTGGTTCCGGCCTTAAGAGCGTTGCTTTAGCAGCAGGTCTTATCCAGGCAGGCGATGCTGATATCATCGTAGCAGGTGGTATGGAAAACATGTCTCTGGCACCTTACGCTATGCCGGCAGCTCGTTGGGGAGCTCGTATGTTCAACACGAACATGGTAGACGTTATGGTTAACGATGGTCTGTGGGATGCATTTAATAATTATCACATGGGCATCACTGCTGAGAACGTTGCAGAGCAGTGGGGACTTACAAGAGAGATGCAGGATGAATTCGCTTTAGCATCACAGCAGAAAGCAGAAGCAGCTATCAAAGCAGGAAAATTCAAAGATGAGATCGTACCTGTTATGATCCCTCAGAAGAAGGGTGATCCGGTTGCTTTTGATACCGATGAATTCCCACGTTTCGGCACAACGATCGAAGCTCTTGCAAAACTGAAACCGGCATTCAAGAAAGATGGCGGCACAGTTACAGCTGGTAACGCTTCTGGTATTAACGACAGTGCAGCAGCAGTTGTTGTTATGACAAAAGAAAAAGCAGAAGAATTAGGTATCAAACCTCTGGCTACAATCGTTTCTTACGCTACTGGCGGTGTAGATCCTAAGATCATGGGCACAGGCCCTATCCCGGCTTCCAGAAAAGCTATGGAAAAAGCTGGCTTAACGATCAAAGACATCGACCTTATCGAAGCAAACGAAGCATTCGCAGCTCAGTCTCTTGCAGTTGCTCATGACCTTGAGTTTGATATGGAAAAAGTTAACGTTAACGGCGGAGCTATCGCACTTGGACATCCAATCGGAGCATCCGGCTGCCGTATCCTTGTTACCCTTCTTTACGAAATGCAGAAGAGAGATTCCAAACTTGGTCTTGCAACTCTTTGCATCGGCGGTGGCCAGGGTCAGGCTCTTATCGTAAAACGTGACTAATCACGAACAAGAAAGGAAACTTGATTCATGAAAGACAAAATTATCACAGCTGAACAGGCAGCTGAAATGATCAAAGATGGATCTTCTGTTATGCTTGGCGGCTTCATGGCAAACGGTACTTCCGATGCTATTGTAAGCGCATTGGTAGAGCGTGACGCTAAAGATCTTACTGTGATCTGCAATGATGGTGGTTTTGGCCCTCAGTTTGATGAGAACGGCAATGAGACAGTTCCTCCAAAAGGAAACGGCAAGCTGATCAAGAATCATTCTGTTAAAAAGCTGATTGCTACCCACATTGGCTTAAACAAACAGGTTGCAGAACAGATGAATAATGGCACGATGCAGGTCGAGCTTGTTCCACAGGGTTCCATGGCTGAAATGATCCGTGCAGGCGGCTCAGGCTTAGGCGGTGTTATCACCCCAACTGGTGTTGGCACAGACATTGCAAATGGAGAGTTTACTCTTCAGGAAATGACCCTTGAAGGAAAAGATTATCTGCTGATGGCTCCTCTTCATGCTGATTTCGCAGTACTGAAAGGCAGCATTGTTGATAAGAAGGGTAATGTATTCTACAAAGGAACAACAAAGAACTTCCAGATCGTTATGGCTACAGCAGCTGATACCGTTATCGTAGAAGCTGAGAAGCTGGTGGAAGTCGGCGAATTAGATCCTGACTATGTCATGACTCCGTATATCTTTGTTGATTATATCGTAGTAGGAGGTGACAAATAATGGCAGACGTAAAACAGATTATTGCTCACCGTGTTGCACAGGAATTAAAGGACGGATACGTTGTTAATTTAGGTATCGGACTTCCTACTTTAGTCGCTAACTATGTTCCGGAAGGAATCGATATTTCCCTTCAGTCTGAGAACGGCATCATCGGTATGGCTGGTGTTTCTGCACCGGACCACATCGACCCGAACGTTGTGAACTCAGGTGGTGTCAATGTTGACATTTATGAAGGTGCAGCATTCTTTGATTCTGCAGTTTCCTTCGGTATTATCCGTGGCGGACATGTTGATATGACCGTTCTCGGAGCTCTTCAGGTTGACCAGGTTGGTAATATCGCATCCCACATCATCCCGGGCAAGATGGCTCCAGGTATGGGCGGCGCTATGGACCTTGTTGTTGGTGCTAAGAAGGTTGTTGTTGCTATGCAGCACACCAACAAAGGCGCTCACAAACTGTTCGAAGAGATCTCCCTTCCGGCAACCGCTCTTAGAGCTGTTGATATGATCGTTACAGAACTTGGCGTTCTGGAGATCACGGACAAAGGCTTCACATTAAGAGAGCTGGCTCCTGGAGTATCTATTGAAGATATGCAGGCAGCTACTGGCGCTCCTATCGTTATCGATGGAGAAATCAAAGAAATGTGCATGCCTCCGGAAGCATAAGAAATACTTTTCTGATTTAGAAGGGCTGTCGCTTTTGCGGCAGCCTTTTTATAATCCAAGCAATCAAAATCATTTTCTTCGGATTATGATTTGGGATGTATTCGGGCGTGTGGTGAAAAAAACACTATTTGGGATCTAAAATAAAAAAATGATTCGGGCCTGGATGATGAATCATTCATCCAGGATCTAATTCAAGCATTATATTTCGGGCCCTTCAGATAATTCTTCGTTACAGGCCCGAAAAATGAGCAAGAATTTGGGCCTGAAAACAGGAGTGGTTATATAGTGATCTAAAATACGGAGTATGATTAGGGCCTGAATCAGATAAAACGTTTTCAGGATCAATTGATTTAGGAATATTCGGGCCTGAACCAAGAACATGCATTTAAGGATCTAAATAAATGGTAGGTGACCTCACGGAAGAAGTATCCTCAAGAGAAATACTTCTGTTAATCCTTTAGATGAAGTATAATAAACAAAATAGTAATTATTTAAAGGAGAGGGATAATGGCATACGAAATAAAAAAATATAATGAGAATACATGGATGATCGAAGACTGGCTGAGTGAGGTCAGTCTGACCCGGTTTTTCCTTTTAGCAGGGAAGGACAGGGCATTAATGATCGATGCCGGCATGAATACTAAAAATGCGAAAGAGATTGGTGAGGGGATCCTGAAGGAAGCAGGGCTTTATGATAAGCTGATCTCAGAAGAAAAGCCGATGCTGATCGCCATTACACATGGTCATGGAGATCATATGGGAGGTCTTGGAGCTTTTTCAGACATGTATATGAGCTTGACGGATTATCAGCAGTTTGGCGTGGAAAACAATTATCCGGGAATCGCATTCCATCCAATCAAAGAAGGGGATAAGATCGACCTTGGAGAAAGAGTACTGGAAGTATTTGAAAATCCTGGACATTCTCCGGGCAGTCTGGCGTTCCTTGATATTCAGAACCGGTTTTTAGTTACCGGTGACTCTATTCAAAGCGGCCATATCTTTATGACTGATGATGAAGGAATGAAAATTTTTGGCGGATCCCTCACACATCTGGAAGAAAAGACTGCAGGTAGATTTGATGAGATTTTGGGAAGTCACGGAAGCACACCGCTCCCGGGTGATTATATCGGAAAAGTCTATCAGGCCTGGGAAAAGGTCATGAAATGCAGAAATAAAGAGTCCACTCCGGAGAAAGAAGGAATTCAGGTCAAGGAAGAAGGCTTGAACGGCAGAAAGGTTCTGGATTATGACTGTGGCTGCTGCTATTTTTACTGCAGCGCGCAATAATTGTGTTTTAGTCAAAACAATTGCGAACATGTGGAGGCAGGCATAAACTCATGGATATCATAGTAACCGGCGTTTCCGGCGGTATGGGATTAGCGACAGCAAAACAATTGATCAGGGATGGACACCGCATATTCGGTCTGGATATCAAAGCACCGAAAGACCAATATGAGTCGTTATTGTTTTTCCAGACCGATTTAAGAAATGAAGATGCTGTGAAAGCGGCTTTTCATCGTATTCAGGAAAAAACAGATCAAATCGGGGCTATTATTCATCTGGCGGGTATTTATGATCTGAACTCATTGGTGGAAATGAGTGAAGAGGAGTTTCTCCGGAGCTATGAGGTGAATTTGTTTTCTGTTTATCGGGTGAACAAAACATTTCTGCCGCTCCTTAAGAAAGGAAGCCGGATCCTGATAACAACAAGCGAGCTGGCGCCACTTTCACCGCTTCCATTTACAGGAATCTATGGAATCACAAAGACTGCCCTGGACGCTTATGCTGTTTCCTTGCGTAGAGAACTCATGCTGCTTGGGATTCTGGTTATTATTATACGCCCGGGAGCAGTGGATACCGGTCTTTTGGATGTCTCTACCAGGCGTCTGGAGGATTTTTGCGACCATACGGAACACTATTCCTATAATGCGGATCGGTTCCGTAATATAGTGGCAAAAGTGGAGTCCAGAAAGATTACCCCGGAAAGGCTCTCTAAGCTGGTTGAAAAAGCTCTTTTTGCCTCTCATCCACGGCTTATTTATACGATCAACCGCAATCCGCTGCTGCTTTTGATGAATATTCTTCCTGCAGGACTGCAGGATGCAGCATTAAAATGGATTTTATTGAAATAACAGTTCATTTTGCCTGTCTTTCCATTGACTTATCAGGGAGACTGTGGTAAAAATTATATAACTTTTAAGGTAGTCCTGTGAGGCTGACAAGGTGGTAAACATGACAGGTTTTTTACAAGCTGAATCTATTAAAGTCGGAAAAGTTTTGCATCTTCCGATTGAACTTGACTCTTCTAAATACACAATTCTTCCCGGTTTCTGTGATGTTCATGTACATTTCAGAGAACCGGGTTTTTCATATAAGGAGACGATCCTTTCCGGCTGTCAGGCAGCTGCCCATGGCGGATACACCACTGTCTGTACCATGCCGAATCTGAATCCGGTTCCGGATACCAGAGCACATCTGCGGGAACAGCTTTCCCTGATCCAACAAGAAGCAACCATTCAGGTATTCCCATATGGAGCCATCACCATAGGTGAAAAGGGCGAAGAGCTTTCTGCGATGGAAGAAATGGCCGCTGAAGTCATTGCTTTTTCTGATGACGGCAGAGGAGTTCAGTCTGCTGAAATGATGCGTGAAGCGATGCAGAGAGCAAAATCCCTGGGAATGATCATAACCGCACATTGTGAGGATAATTCGCTCTTGCTGGGCGGTTATATTCATGACGGTATTTATGCGAAAGAACATGGGCATAAAGGCATCTGCTCAGAAAGTGAGTGGGGGCAGATCAAAAGAGACCTTGCATTAGCAAAAGAAACCGGGTGTGCATATCATGTATGTCACATTTCTACCAGAGAAAGTGTGGAGTTGATCCGTGCAGCAAAAAAAGAGGGAGTGGATGTTACTTGTGAAACCGCTCCTCATTATCTCCTTTTAAATGAGAATGATCTGCAGGAAGACGGCTGTTTCAAAATGAATCCGCCGCTTCGAAGCAGAGAAGATCAAAAGGCGCTGCTGGAAGGCATCCAGGATGGAACGATCGATATGATCGCAACCGATCACGCACCACATTCTGCGGAAGAAAAAGCAAAAGGTCTAAAGGACAGTGCTTTTGGTATTGTTGGTCTGGAGACCGCTTTCCCTCTTCTATATACATATCTTGTAAAAGAAAACGTGATCTCACTGGAAAAACTGATCGATCTGATGGTAATGAACCCAAGAAAAAGGTTTGGTATTGTGGATGATGATTCCTACAGTGTATGGGATCTGAATGAAGAATATGTCATAGATCCGAAAAAGTTTCTGTCTAAAGGAAAAGCAACACCGTTCGCGGGGACAAAAGTCAGCGGACGCTGTTTTTTCACAGTATGTAACGGGAAAATCGTATATAATAGAAATGAATAACGAATGGGAGTAATAACATGGCAAAAAGAACAGACATTAAAAAAGTATTGATCATTGGTTCCGGCCCGATCGTGATCGGTCAGGCTGCAGAGTTTGATTATGCCGGCACGCAGGCCTGTCTGGCATTGAAAGAGGAAGGCTATCAGGTCATTCTCTGTAATTCCAATCCGGCAACGATCATGACGGATACGTCCATTGCAGACAAGGTCTACATGGAACCGTTAACGCTGGAATATATCGCTAAGATCCTGCGGTATGAAAGACCAGATGCAATTGTTCCGGGTATCGGCGGACAGACAGGTTTAAACCTTGCTATTCAGCTGGAAAAGAAAGGAATCCTGAAAGAGTGCGGCGTGGAACTTCTTGGAACCAGCAGTGATTCCATTGAACGAGCAGAAGATCGTGAACTGTTCAAGGAAATGTGCGAATCCATTGGTGAGCCGGTTATCCCATCAGAGATCACTTACAACCTGGAGGAAGCCAAAAAAGCAGCTTTGGATATCGGTTATCCTGTCGTGCTTCGTCCTGCCTTCACCTTAGGTGGTACAGGCGGTGGTTTTGCAAATAATGAAGAAGAGCTGGTTGAAGTGGGCATGAACGCCTTTAAACTTTCCCCAGTCCATCAGGTCCTGATTGAAAAAAGTGTGAAGGGCTATAAAGAGATCGAATTTGAAGTCATGCGTGATTCCAATGATACGGCAATCACCATCTGCGGCATGGAAAATGTGGATCCGGTTGGCGTACATACCGGCGATTCCATCGTAGTGGCGCCGATCCTTTCCTTAAGCAAGGAAGATGAGAAGATGCTCAATGACAGTGCCATTAAGATCATCCGTGAATTAAAGATCGAAGGCGGCTGCAATGTTCAGTTTGCTCTGAATCCAAATTCCAGCGAGTACTTCCTGATCGAAGTAAACCCTCGCGTTTCCCGTTCTTCTGCACTGGCATCCAAGGCATCGGGATATCCGATCGCCAGAGTGACGGCAAAGATCGCTTTAGGCATGGCCCTGGAAGATATTCCGGTCGCTGGCGGTACAGCAGCCATTTCCCCAAGTCTGGATTATATCGTGGCAAAATTCCCGCGGTTCCCGTTTGATAAATTCACATCCGCTTCCAATATCCTTGGAACACAGATGAAAGCAACCGGTGAGGTTATGGGCATTGGCTCTTCTCTGGAAGAGTGTCTCCTGAAATCCATTCGCTCTCTGGAGATCGGTGTCGATCATTTCTATCAGGAACGTTTCCACTCCTTTACAGAAGAGGAACTTCTCGATTACATTAAACAATTCAGAGATGATAACGTTTTTGCTGTTTTTGAACTGCTCCGCCGTGGCGTATCGATCGAAAAGATCCACGAGATCACAATGATCACGGAACTCTTCCTGGAATCCTATCAAAAGATCGTGGATATGGAGAAAAAGCTGAAAGAGAACATCAATGATCTTCAGGTATTGAAAGAAGCCAAGGTCATGGGCTTCTCGGATGCTTTTATTGCAAAGATCTGGCATCTGAAAGAAACGGAAGTTTACGAAAAAAGAAAGAAAAACAATATCGTTCCGGTTTTCCGCATGGTGGATACATTACATACGGGCGCATATATTGCTTACTTGTATTCCTCTTATTCCGGAACGATGGATTCCAGACTGACGGATAAAAAGAAGATCCTGGTTTTGGGTGCAGGTCCGATCCGTATCGGACAGGGGGTGGAATTTGACTATTCCACAGTGCATGCTGTTCAGACCATTAAACGCGCCGGCTATGAAGCTATCATCATCAACAACAACCCGGAGACTGTTTCTACGGACTATACCACAGCGGATAAATTGTATTTTGAACCACTGACACCGGAAGATGTAATGGCCATTATCGATTATGAAAAACCAGAAGGCGTGATTGCTTCTCTGGGCGGTCAGACGGCTATTAACCTGGCACGGCCGCTGGTGGACAGGGGCGTCAAGATCATTGGAACAGACTGTGATGCAATTGAAAAGGCTGAAAACAGAGACAGTTTTGAAAAAGTCCTGTTAGAGCTGGATATCCCGCAGCCAAAGGGACATGCGGTCACAAATATTGAAGACGGAGTCAAAGCTGCGAATGATGTTGGCTATCCGGTCCTGGTGCGCCCTTCCTTCGTTTTGGGCGGACGTGCAATGCAGATCGTGGCAAATGATGAACAGCTTCGCCATTATCTGAAGAGCGCTGTGGAAATCGATGCAGACAAACCGGTCCTGGTCGATAAATACATTCAGGGCAAGGAAGTAGAAATCGATGCCATCTGCGACGGCAGGGATGTTTTTGTACCAGGTATTATGGAACTGGTCGAACGGACGGGTGTCCATTCCGGCGACTCCATCAGCGTCTACCCGACATTCTCCATTTCCAATCAGGTCAAGGGGATCATCCTGCAGTATGCGAAAAAACTTGGCCTCTCCATCGGAATCATCGGTTTATATAACATCCAGTTTATTGTGGATAAGGATGACAATGTATTCATCATTGAAGTCAACCCGCGCAGCTCGCGTACCGTTCCTTTCCTTTCTAAAGCGACCGGTTATTCACTGGCAGACATTGCAACAGAGGTGATCCTTGGGAAGTCCTTAAAAGAGCAGGGCATCTTTGACCTTTATCCGGAAGAAAAGAAACGTTATTATGTCAAAGTTCCGGTATTCAGTTTCAATAAGATCAAAGGTTTGGATACCTATCTTTCACCGGAGATGAAATCGACCGGTGAAGCAATCGGATACGATGATAAACTAAACAGAGCACTGTTTAAGGCTTTGCAGGCATCCGGAACAAAAGTCAAAAATTATGGAACGGTATTAGCAACCTTTGCAGGTAATGATAAAGAAGAAGCCCTGCCGCTGATCAAACGTTTCTATAATCTGGGTTTCAATATCGAGGCAACACCTGGTACAGCAAGGTATTTAAAGGAGCATGGTATTAAGACAAGAGTCTTAAAGAAGATCAGTGACGGCAGTGAAGAAATCTTAGATTCCATCCGTCAGGGACACATTGCATATATTTTAAATACCAGAGATGTCAGCTCCACTAATGAGGAATCAGATGGTCTGAAGATCCGTCAGTGTGCGGCTGAAAACAATGCAACACTGTTCACTTCACTGGATACGGTGAAAGTACTCCTGGATGTTCTGGAAGAGACAACACTGACGGTATCCACGATAGACTCATAAAAAATGAAAGATATCTTATTTACGATTAAAGAAAACAGACAAATCGCACCGCAAACCTTTCAAATGGTTCTGGAGGGCGACTGCAGCCAGATTACTTTTCCGGGGCAGTTTGTGAATATTCATCTGCCTGGGTTCTATCTGAGACGGCCTATCTCTGTATGTGATCTGGAGGGCGATCTGCTGACCATTATTTACAAAACCGTTGGAAAGGGCACTGCCTATATGGCAGAGAGGAAGATTGGCGAAACGCTGCTCCTTCTGACCGGACTTGGAAATGGTTATGATCTTTCCTGTGCTGGTTTTGAACCGCTCCTGATCGGCGGCGGTGCTGGTGTCCCGCCGATGTATCTATTGGCGAAGCGTCTTTGTGCAGAAGGCAAGACGGTTCATGTGATCATTGGCTTTAACAGGCAGGATGAGATCTTTTACGAAGAGGAATTTAAAAAACTGGGCTGCCAGGTAACCGTGACAACGGTTGACGGAAGTTATGGGGAAAAAGGTTTTGTAACCGATGCGCTTCCGGAAAGCTATAGTTATGTTTATACCTGTGGACCGGAACCGATGCTGAAAGCTGTCTATAAAGCCATTCAGACACAAGGACAGTTCAGCTTTGAAGAACGGATGGGCTGCGGCTTTGGTGCCTGCATGGGATGTTCCTGCAGGACTCTGACAGGCTATAAGCGGATCTGCAAGGACGGACCTGTGCTGCGAAAGGAGGAAATCTTATGGGAAGATTAACGACGAATCTCTGTGGGATAGACATCGATAATCCGATCATTCCTGCTTCCGGCACATTTGGCTATGGCTACGAATTTGCGGAATTATACGACATCAATTGTCTGGGCACCTTCTCCTTTAAAGGAACCACAAAAGAGCCTCGTTTTGGAAATGAAACGCCTCGTATTGCGGAAACGCCGTCCGGTATGCTGAATTCTGTTGGATTGCAGAACCCGGGCGTTGAAAAGGTTATTTCAGAGGAACTTCCGAAACTGAAAAAGGTCTTTCATAAAAAGGTTATGGCCAACGTGAGCGGCTTTTCAGAAGAAGAGTATGTTTACACGGCCAGAAAACTGGATCAGGAAGACATGGTCGGTTGGATCGAACTGAATATCAGCTGCCCAAATGTGCATGGCGGCGGAATGAGTTTTGGGACCAGGGCGGAAGATGCAGCAAAAGTGACAGCGGCAGTTAAAAAGGAAATCAAAAAGCCTTTGATCGTCAAGCTTTCTCCGAATGTTACGGATATTACGGAAATCGCAAAGGCGTGTGAAGGAGCCGGTGCAGATGCAATCAGCTTGATCAATACCTTGATGGGGATGCGTTTTGATCTGAAAACAAAAAAACCGATCCTGGCAAATGTGACAGGTGGTCTTTCCGGACCGGCCGTTTTTCCGGTCGCACTCAGAATGGTCTATCAGACGGCCAACGCAGTGCAGATTCCGGTGATCGGCATGGGAGGAATCTCCAGCGCAGAGGATGTATTGGAAATGAGACTGGCGGGGGCAAGTGCAGTAGAGATTGGTGCGGCAAACCTGACCAATCCATATATCTGCCGCGACATTATAGAAGAATTACCTAAAGTTATGGATAAGTATGGAGTAGAACAATGGCAAAAGATGTGATCATAGCATGTGATTTTAACAGTAAAGAAGAAACATTGGCTTTTCTTGACCGTTTTACGGACTGCAAGCCTTTTGTTAAGATCGGCATGGAGCTGTTTTATGCAGCTGGACCGGAAATCGTGAAAGAGATCAAGCAAAGAGGACATAAGATCTTCCTTGATCTGAAACTGCACGATATCCCGAATACGGTTAAAAAGGCCATGTCAGTCCTGAGGGACCTGGATGTGGATATTACGAATGTGCATGCCGCAGGGACGATCCCAATGATGGAGGCTGCAAAGGAAGGGCTTTGCAGATCAGATGGAAGCCGTGCATTGCTGATAGCTGTTACACAGCTTACCAGCACGGATCAGGAACATCTGGAGAAAGATCTCTGGATTCAAAAGCCAATGGAAGAAGTGGTCATGCATTATGCACAGAATGCACAAATAGCAGGACTGGACGGTGTTGTCTGTTCACCTTTAGAAGCGGCTGCGGTGCATGAAAGATGCGGAAAAGAATTCCTGACGATAACGCCGGGTGTTCGTTTTGCAGACGGTGATGTGCAGGACCAAAAACGTGTCATGACTCCAAAGCAGGCAAAAGCAGCAGGGTCTGACTATATTGTTATGGGTCGTCCGATCACGCAGGCAGATGATCCTGTAGAAGCATATAAAAGAGCAGTAAAGGAGTTCTTATCATGAAAACAAGCGAATTAATTGCAAAAGACCTTCTGAAGATCAAAGCAGTCTGGTTCCGTCCAGAAGAGCCTTTTATTTGGGCAAGCGGGATCAAGAGCCCGATCTATTGTGACAACCGGTTAACTCTGACGGCACCAGAAGTCAGAACGGATGTAGAAAAAGCATTGGCTGAAACGATCAGGGAACATTATCCGGATGTAGAAGTCCTGATGGGAACATCCACCGCAGGCATTGCGCATGCTGCCATCGTGGGTCATATCATGCGGCTTCCAATGGGCTATGTCAGAGGAAGTGCCAAAGATCACGGCAAAGGAAACCAGATCGAAGGAAAATTGGAAGAAGGGCAGAAAGTTGTTGTCGTGGAAGATCTGATCTCTACCGGAGGCAGCGTCATTGAGGTGGTAGAGGCTCTGCGTGCCCATAAAGCACATGTTCTCGGAGTCGTATCCATTTTTACGTATGGTATGCAGAAAGGACTGGATCGTCTGGCCGAAGCAAATGTGACCAATTACAGCCTTACTAATTTTGATGAGATCGTGAAAGCAGCCGCTGAGGAAGGCTATATCAAACAGGAAGATATTGACCGGTTGATCGCATTCCGCAACAATCCGTCGGATGAGTCCTGGATAGGCGCTGCCACAAAATAAAGAAGCAGATAAGGGGAAAACATGAGAAGTATCATTGACATCACAGATCTGTCTGTGGAAGAGATCAGCGAATTAATGGATACAGCGATGGATATCATCGCAAATCCGGCAAAATATGCACATGCCTGTGACGGGAAGATCCTGGCGACTTTGTTTTTTGAACCGTCTACCAGAACCCGTCTTTCTTTTGAAGCAGCTATGCAGTCATTAGGAGGATCGGTCATTTCCCTCCCTAGTGCAGACAAGGCTTCCAGCAGTACAAAAGGAGAGTCTGTTGCAGATACGATCAAAATCGTAAACTGTTATGCAGACATGATCGCCATGCGGCATCCTCTGGAAGGAAGCGCCTTGGTTGCAGCCCGTAATTCCAGCACCCCGATCATCAATGCGGGAGATGGCGGACACTGTCATCCGACCCAGACGATGGCAGATCTTCTGACGATCCACCGCTATAAAGGCCGTTTTGATCATCTGGTGATTGGTTTATGCGGAGATCTTTTGTATGGAAGGACCGTTCATTCCCTGATCAACGCGATGAGCCGTTATCCGGACAACCGCTACATCCTGATCGCTCCGGAAGAGTTGAAACTTCCGGATTATGTGAAAGAGATGATGGATGAAAAGGGGATCGCATATGAAGAAACGACAGATTTGAACAAGGCAATTCCGCAGCTGGATATCTTATATATGACCCGTATTCAGAGAGAACGGTTCAAAGATCCGGCAAATTACGAAAAGCTCAAAGACAGCTTTTGTCTGACGGTCTCGAATATGGATCTGGCGAAAGAAGATATGTGTCTTCTGCATCCTCTGCCGCGCGTTAATGAGATCAGTGCGAAGGTAGATGGTGATCCAAGAGCCGCTTATTTTGACCAGGCATTAAATGGTAAATTCATGCGAATGGCGTTGATCCTGAAACTTTTCAAAGACAATGAAGAGGAAACAGCATCAATGAAACGTGGAGTAACAAGACATTTTGTTCCTCACTATGATTTTGGCTATAAAGGTGCTAAAATTAATATCAGTAAATGTACAAATCCGAAGTGCATCTCGTCTGTTGAGCAGGAGTTGGATCAGATTTTCGTGAATGGAAGATGCATCTACTGTGAATCGAAAGAAAAGGAGTAACAAATGGAGCAGGAAAAACTGATTGAAATTGCAAAAAGTGTTGGCTTTGAAACGGCCGTTCCATTGGATGTATCTACACTGCAGGCCCTTCCTGAAGTGCGGGATATGTGTGCTGTAAATACATGTGGAATGTATGATAAATGCTGGACATGTCCTCCTGGATGTGGAGAAATCGAGGAATGCGATGCGAGAATGCATTCTTATTCCAAAGGTATATTGGTGCAGACTGTCGGGGATATTGAAGACAGCATGGATTTTGAAGGCATTATGGAAGTGACAAAACTGCATAATGAGCGTTTTGTGGAATGTTTGGATAAACTGCGGACAGAGCTTCCTGATATGCTTCCGTTAAATGCCGGCGGGTGCAAGAGATGTAATGAGTGTACTTATCCGGATGCTCCGTGCCGGTTCCCTGAAAAAGCGGTATCCTCTATGGAGTCCTATGGGCTTTATGTATCAGATGTCTGCAAGAAAAATAACGTGGCCTACAATTATGGACCAGAAAAAATGTGCTACAGCGGATGCTTTTTATATAATGATTAATGGAGAAAACGATGTATACAGTTAAGATTTTACCGAATGATATAGCGATTGAAGTCCAGGAAGGGACAACTCTTCTGGATGTGCAGATAAAAGCTGGACTTCACCCGGATGCTCCTTGTGGCGGACAGGGAACATGTGGAAAGTGTCTGGTGGATATAGTCCAGGAAAATGGATATCACCGCACGGTTCGTGCCTGCCAGTTCAAAGTGGAAGAAGACATGACGATCGAAGTAAAAGAAGATAACGATCTTCATATCTTAGAGACCGGAACAAAACGGACATATGAGATTAAGCCGAGGCTTTCTGCTGAAGAAATTGCGGCGAAAAAAGCGCTTGGTGCTGCTTTTGATATTGGTACGACTTCTGTTGTCTGCTATCTGTTGGATCTGGCTACCGGAAAAGAGCTGGCACATGCCAGTATGCTGAACCCGCAGAGCCAGTTCGGCGCAGACGTGATTTCCAGATGCGAATATGCGATCGCAGGGGGTCTTAGCGAATTATCAAAGGTGATCAGGGATGCGTTAAACCAGCTTTTGGAGGAAGCGTGTGCACAGGCAGGAAAAGAAAAAGAACAGATCTATATTGCCACAGTAGTTGGAAACACTTGTATGCATCATTTATATATGGGAATCGATCCGACTCCGCTTACGGTCGTTCCTTATGAAGCCGTTGTAAAAGACTATATGACTGTTACACCAGCCGAAGTGGATATGCAGATCAATCCGGAAGGTAAGGTGCAGATCCTGCCAAATATTGCGGGATTTGTCGGTGCAGACACTGTAGGCTGCCTTCTGGCGACCGCATTTGACGAAATCGAAGATCTTTCCCTGATGATCGATATCGGAACCAACGGGGAAATGGTCATGGGTAATAAAGACCATATGATCGCCTGCTCCACAGCAGCAGGTCCTGCATTCGAAGGCGCAAAGATTGAATGTGGTATGCGTGGTATGAGTGGCGCGATCGATCATATCAAGGCAGACGGGACAAATCTTGTCTGTCATGTGATCGATGATGTCAAAGCAGTCGGTATTTGCGGCAGCGGTTTAATGGACGCGATTGCTGCTGGTCTGGATATTGAACTGATCGATGAGTCCGGAAAGATCGACGAGGACTTCGATTATGTATATCGGCAGGAAGATACAAATCTTCTGGCTTTCAAATTAAGAGATGGGGTTTATCTTTCACAGAAAGATGTCAGGGAAGTGCAGCTGGCTAAGGGTGCTATTGCAGCCGGTATCGAGCTGATGGCTGAAAAACTGGGAATTCAGATCTCTGACATTAAAAAAATCATGATTGCCGGAGCTTTTGGAAACTACATGGATCCGCATTCGGCCTGCCGGATCGGCATGCTTCCGATCGAATTGGAAGATCGGATCGAGATGATCGGAAATGCAGCAGGTGAAGGATCCCGTATTGCAACATTAAATATCGATGAATTTGAACGGGCCCAGAATATTCGGGAAAAAGTGGAGTTTTTAGAGCTTGCTTCCTCTCCGAATTTCCAGGATACCTTCGTAGATAATCTCTTATTTGAATAATCAGAACGCTGACAGTTTGAATAAAAGACAGCTTGGCGGCAGGCAGGAAGAAAAAGCCTGCCGCTTTCTGACGGAACATGGCCTTACCATTTTGGAACGAAACTATCGGGTAAGACCCGGAGAGGTCGATATCATAGCCCGGGAAGGTGATACCGTCTGCTTTATTGAAGTAAAGTACAGAGCAAGCCGGAAATACGGAGGCGCAAATTACGCGATCTCTGCCAAAAAACAGCAGACGATCCGCAAGGTGGCGCAGTGGTATATCACGAGCCATCACTTGCCGGAAAATGGCTTCTACCGGTTTGATGCGGTTCTGATCAACGGAGATGAGATCCAATTTTTACGGAATGCCTGGTGAGAGCTGATCATCGGTTTGCAAATTTTTTTCGCTTGTGACCTGAATAATCCCTCTTTATCACTCGTAATGCAAGAAATATGCGTTAGTGACCAGCCTGAATCCTGTTGAGAGGGTCACTTACAGAGATTTCTTGCTTTTTCCTGCTCATTCATCTCATAATTTGGTCACTTCCGCAATATTTTTGCAGTAATAACGTTTCATATTTTTTTGTTGACGAGGGACACATTTATGTTATAATTCTTAAAGCGCGTAAGCGGATAGATTCCATAATCGGAGGGAGGTTAGTTCGAAGCTTATGTCAAATGTTATCGTTAAAGAAGGCGAATCTTTAGATAGTGCATTACGTCGTTTCAAAAGAAACTGCGCAAAGGCTGGCATCCAGCAGGAGATTCGTAAAAGAGAGCATTATGAGAAACCAAGCGTAAGACGTAAGAAAAAGTCTGAAGCAGCTCGTAAGCGCAAATATAATTAATCTGAATGCAAAAGAACCGATTTTATATCGGTTCTTTTTATGTTATAATTCCATCATCCATATAAGTAATAAAGGAGTAAGTTTTATTTGAGTGAAATTGAATCTGTCGTCAGTTTATCTGCGCAGGAAATGAAAGAAATCTTTGGGCAGCTCGATGAGAATGTCAAAAAGATTGAAAAAGCTTTGTTCGTGAAGATTATAGCCCGCGGGGACGGGATCCGGATCATCGGGGATAAAGTAAACGCGGAAAGAGCAAAAAGGATCCTGGAAGATCTGGGGAACCACGTTCGTAAAGGAAATCATATCGAGACACAGAATGTGGATTATGCAATTTCCATGGAAAAGGGAGGGGATGAGACACATCTTTCTGATCTGGATGATGAGATCATCTGTCGAACCGTCAACGGAAAACCAATTCGTCCGAAAACATTCAACCAGAAAAAATACGTTGATGCGATCCGTGAGAACATGATCGTATTTGGTCTTGGCCCTGCCGGTACCGGAAAAACATATCTGGCCATGGCCATGGCGATCGATGCTTTCCGCAAAGGTGATGTCAACCGCATCATTCTGACAAGACCGGCCATTGAAGCTGGAGAGAGTCTGGGTTTCCTTCCGGGTGATCTGCAGAGCAAGGTGGATCCGTATCTCAGACCTCTCTATGATGCTATTTATCAGATCATGGGAGCAGAGAGCTATTTATCCAATAGCGAAAAAGGGCTGATCGAAGTGGCTCCTCTGGCATATATGAGGGGACGTACGTTAGATAATGCGTTTATTATTCTGGATGAAGCACAGAATACAACACCTGCACAGATGAAGATGTTCCTGACCCGCATTGGCTTTGGGTCAAAAGTTGTTGTAACCGGAGATCCGACCCAGAAAGACCTTCCTTACGGACAGATCTCCGGATTAGATGTTGCGATCCGTGTTCTGGAAGGGATAGATGAAGATATCGCAGAAGTGGCCTTGACCAGTCAGGACGTAGTGCGGCATCCGGTCGTTCAGAAGATAGTACTGGCATACGAAGAATATGAGAAAAAACAAAATCAGAGAGCAAGATCAAAGGATAATAAAAGATCATGAAAGTGTTTATCGAAAATGAATCCCGCGTCGCATTTGATTTTAAAGACATGGACCGCGTGATCCGGAAAGCGGTCAAAACGGTCATGGAAGATAAGAAGATACCGATGGAACTGGATGTGAACGTTCTGCTTACCGTTCCATCCGCCATCCGGTCGATCAACCGTGAAATGCGTGGCATCGACAGCGTGACAGATGTCTTATCTTTCCCTTATTTTGAATACAGCAAACCAGGCAAGTTCCCTGGAAAACCAGAGGATGGAGAAGAGCAGATCCTTGGGGATATTGTTCTATGTGCGTCTAAAGTCAAGGAACAGGCAAAGAAATACGGACACAGCCAAAAACGGGAACTTGCTTTTTTAATTGTGCATAGTATGTTACACTTAATTGGTTATGATCATATTGATCCAGATGATGCCGTTTTAATGCAGAAAGAAGAAAAACGGTTCATGGAACTACTGAAAATCAACAGATAAGGATGGCAAAACAGAACAGTAAAGGTAATTTCCTGATGCAGGGCGCCATTCTGGGTGTCTCATCGATCCTGGTTAGGCTGATCGGCATCATATACCGTGTCCCGCTGAATAATATTCTGGGAGAAAAAGGAGTCGCGTATTATGGCGTGGCTTTTGATGTTTACTCCATTCTTTTATTGTTGTCATCTTACAGCCTTCCGCTGGCGGTTTCGAAAATGGTCTCCAAGCGGACGACGCTGAAAGAATACAAAAACACAAAGAGGATCTTTATCTTTGCGCTGATCTTTGCACTATGCTGCGGCATTGCGGCGTTCTGCATCACTTTCTTTGGAGCTGATCTTTTTGCAAAGATCCTGAATTATCCGCAAAGTGCGATCGCACTTCGCGTTCTTTCCCCGGCTTTGATCATTCTTTCCGTCCTTGGTGTAATGCGCGGCTATTTCCAGGGGCTTGGAACGATGATCCCAACTGCTATTTCTAACATTTTTGAGCAGATCGTGAATGCCATCGTCAGTATTGTGGCTGCTTCTGCCTTATATAAATCCGTTACAACGGCTCAGGAAGCTGCTTATGCGTTTGGAAATGTCAAGGAAGCTTATGGAGCCGCAGGAGGGACCTTAGGTACAGTCTGTGGTGCGGCAGCTGCTTTAGCGTTTATGATCTTTCTCTTTATGTTATACCGTAAGACGCTGAATCAGCAGATCGCTAATGATAAAAGTGAGTATGTTGAACCGGCAAAAGATATTTTAAAAGTTCTCGTCTTGACGATCGTTCCGGTCATTTTAAGCACTACGATCTATAACATCAGTGGCTTGATCGATTCCGGTCTGTTCAGCAACATCCTGAAAGCTAAGGGCGTGGCAGAAGCCCAGAAAGATATTCTGACCGGTATGTTTACCGGTAATTACCGGCTGATCGTAAATGTTCCGATCGCGTTGGCCAGTGCGCTGGCGTCTTCTCTGATCCCTAGTGTTGTGAAGTCCATGACACAGAATAATAAGGGCAGCGTGATCCGTAAGGTGGAATCCTCTATCAAAGTTTCCATGATCGTTGCAATGCCTTGTGCAGCCGGAATTGGCGCCCTGTCACGGCAGATCATTGGATTCCTCTTCCCGACCAGTGTGGACCCCAATAAGGTTTCTCTGATGCTGATGGTAGGATGTATCTCCGTTGTATTTTATTCGCTTTCTACGATCACAAATTCCATTCT
This sequence comes from Lachnospiraceae bacterium, assembly GCA_017536965.1. GTDB lineage: Bacteria > Bacillota > Clostridia > Lachnospirales > Lachnospiraceae > RGIG5612. Next base: position 70,438 of record JAFWCK010000008.1, read on the forward strand.
GCAGGGAATTGATAAAATGCGGATACCGGTCATCCATTCGGCGATCGCCATTCTGATCCATGTGGTTATTCTGGTGGCAATGCTTTATATATTCAATATTGATGTATTCTGTCTGGTTATTTGTGACATGCTTTTCGCCTTGATCGTCTGTGTTTTAAATGCGCGGTCACTTAAGAAATATATCGGATACAAACAGGAAATAAAAAAGAGTTTCCTGTTCCCGGCTATCTGTTCTGTTTTGATGGGTGTATGCAGCTATTTTATCAGCCAGGCGCTGTATCGTGCGGTGAAGAGCTATGCGGTTTCGGTTCTTGTAACGATCATCGCATCGGTTTTGATCTATGGAATTCTCCTGCTGTTGTTCCGTGTGATCGATGACGAAGAAATCTATATGCTGCCGGGAGGAGCTAAAATTTATGCCCTGGCAAAGAAGATTCACCTGATCCGTTAAGAATAGGGAGGGATATATGCAACAGGAAGCAAAAGGAAGAGGATTGTTAAAAACTTCCGGGATCCTTCTGATCATTTTTGGCAGCTTAGCTGCCTTGGGTTTAATTGCTTACCTCGTAATAATCGGCTTTATTGCGGCAATCGCTGGTGTCAATGGAGATAACGCAGCAGGATTTGGCTTTTTTGCAGTCTTCTATACGTTCTTTCTGCTGCTTGCCGCATTTAGTATTGTGACGGGGGGTATTGGAATTCATAATTCCAAAAGACCGCAGCACTGTGTAAGCTGTCTGGTGATGGGAATCGTAGTGCTGGTCTTTGTTCTGTTTTTTGTAATTTATTTTCTTGTGGAAGATATGATCGGGTTTTCTATGTGGATATTTATCGTGGGAGCCCTGATATGCATTGTGCTTCCTGCACTTTATGTTATTGGAGCGGCGCTGAATCTGTCTTCCAGGAAGAAAGAGTAGAGACTCTAAAAGGTAATAACTGCAGTCATGAAATGGCATACGCTTTTATATTTTGGCGAAAGTGCTGCGAAACAAAGGGTTAAGATCGTTCATGATCTGGAACACAAAAAAGTGAACTTCGGCGTTTTCGTCATCATATTGTCAGTGAATGGGAAGGATCTGTTTGATATCATTCCCGGCTATATGCTGCAGAAAGAAATCTATCGGGATGCGCCAATACTTGGCGTAGCTGTTACCAAAGAAGAAGCATATGAGGTCTGCGAAAAAATGATCCTGGACGTGCATGCCAGGACCGGCGGTTATGATGTCAGGAGTTATTTCCAATGATCATATTATCAATCTTAAAAATCATAGGAATCGTCCTGGCTTGTATTGTAGGTCTTGTTTTGCTTCTGGTTTTGCTCGTCCTTCTGGTTCCGATCCGCTATCGCTTTTCCGGGGATGGAATGAATGCTGATATTCAGGCAGATGGAAAGGCATCCTGGCTTTTTGGGCTTTTATCAGCATCCATTCGTTTTGCAGAAAAAAAACTGCTTTATCGTGTCAGTGTGGCAGGGATTTCGCTGAAAAAAGGAGATCTTCTGAATCCGGAGAAAAGCGTACCGGAAGAAACAGACATGGAAACTCAAATATTGAAGCCGCAGAAAGATAAGGAAGAAGAAAAAAAAGCGGCTGCATTAGAAGTGCAGAACAAACCGGAACCGGAAGCAAAAACAGAAATAGAAAAAGAAAA
>JAFWCK010000084.1 GCA_017536965.1 Lachnospiraceae bacterium
ATGGATCCGAACTCCGGCGGCTCCCAGTTCTTTATCATGCATAAGGCTGCTCCGTATCTGGACGGTCAGTATGCAGCTTTCGGAAAAGTGATCGAAGGCATGGATGTGGTAAATGGCATTGCCGAGACACGGACTGACCGGAATGATCGTCCGCTGAACGAGCAGAAGATGAAAAAGGTTACAGTGGAGACCTTTGGCGTGGATTATCCGGAGCCGGAGAAACTGGCAGACCGGTAAGAGATGGCGCCGGTTTACGTCATTGGCAGACCGGTCATTTACGCACTTAAATAAATACATTGTAATTAGCACACTTGTGTGCTATAACAATGATGCTCAAAACCCGAGAGGGCAGAGAGTGCAGTTTGACAACTTAATATAAATGCTACAAGCAGAAAGAAGGAGATTAAATGAAAAAGAAAATTCTTTGCAGTTTAATTGCACTTGTCACAGTAGTCGCACTCGCAGCTTGCGGGCAGAAACCATCCGGAGGCGGTTCCGGCAGCGAAACCCCAAGTGGAGGCGAAAGCACAGGCAGGGAAGCCACAAATTCTGTTGTTGTTGGCATTACACAGGACATCGATAGTCTTGACCCTCACAACGCTGAAGCCGCAGGAACTAGAGAGGTTTTGTTTAACATGTTCGAGGGGCTTGTAAAAGCCACACCGGAAGGTGAGATCGAACCGGCAGTCGCCAGCGAATACATCGTATCAGAGGATGCTACAAACATCACCTTTACTTTAAGGGATGGAATCACATTCTGCGATGGAACGCCTGTTACTGCTGAAGATGTTAAGTACTCTATTGAACGATATGCGGGCATCCAGGGAGAGGGGTCCGCATTTTCTATTCTGAAAGATATTGCGATCGAAGCGGACGGCAAGACGATCCAGGTTAACCTGAGTGAGCCAAATACAGAGTTTGTTTACGAGCTGACATGTGCCATTATTCCGCAGGCAAATGAAGCAAATGTAAACAGCAATCCGATCGGTACTGGTCCGTTCATGTATGACACGTTTGTTCCAGGCGAAAAACTGGTCGTAAAGAAGAACCCGTATTACTGGAAGGCGGGCTTCCCTTATCTGGATGAAGTGACATTTAAAATCGTCGCTGATACCGATATGGCAGTGACACAGCTGAATGCCGGAACATTGGATATTGTCCAGTACCTGACCGCTGATCAGGCAATGACCCTGAATAACAATTTCTATATTGAAGATGGATCGATCAACTATGTACAGGCACTGTTCCTGAACAATGCAGTCGCTCCGTTTGATAACCCGCTGGTCCGTCAGGCAATCTATTATGCAGTCGACAGACAGAAGATCAGCAACCTGCTCTTTGGCGGCAAGTCCCATATTATCGGAACCAATATGATTCCGGCTGCTACCAAATACTACAATGCTGACACAGAGACCCAGTATGAGTACGATCCGGCAAAGGCAAAAGAGCTGTTGAAACAGGCAGGATATGAGAACGGCTTTACATTTACTATCCAGGTGCCGAACAATTATCCGCCGCATAAAGGGACAGCAGAGATCATTGTTGACTGCCTTGCTGACATCGGAGTGACGGCAAAGATCAATGAGATCGAATTTACTTCCTGGAGAAGCGATGTTTACCATGGAAGACAGTATGAAGCAACCGTCGTTGCAGTAGATGGACGTCTGGCACCATATACCTGGTTCGCAAAAAATGAGAGCACAGGTGCCAATAACTTCACCAATTACAGCAACCCGCAGTTCGATGAGATCTATGCTAAGGCAAGAGCTGCTATCGACCCGGATGAGAAGGTTGGTTATTACAAGCAGCTGCAGCAGATCCTTGCAGATGACGCTGCATCCATTTATATCCAGGACCCTGCAAACCAGGTGGCTATCAGAAACAGCCTTACAGGCTATGTCTTTTATCCGGTATCCGCACAGGATATGTCCGTCGTAAAATACAAATAATAAATGAAACGGTGCAGTGCCCTTAGGGGTGCTGCACCGGCAATGTATCATGAAATATATTGTAAAAAAGATCATAACGCTGTTTGTTGCGTTATTGCTCATATCGATCATCGTGTTTGTGGTATTCTCCGTGATTCCGGGGGATGCCTCCATCGCGAAACTTGGAGTGGACGCAACGCCGGAGCAGATCGCGGCGCTGCGCGCGCAGATGGGACTTGATAAGCCGGTCCTGGAACGTTATTTCTGGTGGCTGGCGAACGCGCTTCGAGGTGACTTCGGTGAGTCCTTCCAGTATACCGGTGTGAGGGTAACCACACTTTTAGCACGCAGGCTCGGGAATTCTGCGTTGCTTAGTCTGATATCCTTTATCATGGTTGTGGTCTTTTCTATCCCGATCGGAATCTTTACCGCAAAGAGAAGATCTGTTGCTGCAAGGGGGACAATGACGACGATCACCCAGATCACGATGGGCATTCCGTCGTTTTTCCTGGGTCTGTTATTAACGTACCTGTTTTCCCTTGTCCTGCACTGGTTTTATGTTGGAAATTTTATCAGTCCCGCGGAGAACTTCTTTGACTCCTGCGCCTACCTGGTATTTCCGGCGATCGCAATCTCTTTGCCAAAGATCGCCATGACAGTGAAGTTCCTTTCCAACTCCATACGCTCCGAACTGCATAAAGACTACGTGCGTACAGCCTACGCAAAGGGAAGCACCAGGAACGACGTGCTTTATAAACATGTCCTGAAAAACTCCATGGTTCCTGTTATCACGTTCCTTGGCATCATCGTTGCGGAAATCGTGGCAGGCAGCGTGATCGTGGAACAGGTATTTTCTGTACCGGGCATTGGTTCCCTGCTGGTCACAGCCATCACGAACCGGGATTATCCGGTGGTGGAAGCGGTGGTCCTTCTGATCGCGTTCTTTGTCATCGTGGTCAACTTTATCGTGGATATGATCTACCAGGCGGTCGATCCGCGTGTGAAACTGTAAAGGAGAGAACTCTGTCGAGTTCTTTTGTATCGCTCAAAGCCGCGGGACTCCCTCGACCTGCGGTCGGGGGCAATAATGAAACGGAAGCTGAAACATAACCCTAGCTTAATCATTGGTATTGTGATAACCGGCGTGATCCTTCTGATCGCGATCATCGGTCTGTTCTGGACGCCGTATTCCACAACGAAGATGAGCCCGGAACTGAAATTTGCGCCGCCGTCTCTTGCACACTGGTTTGGGTGTGATAATTACGGTCGTGATATTTTCAGCCGCGTTATGCAGGGTGCAGGAACCACGTTCCTGGTCGCGCTGACGACGATCGCTTTTGGCTGCGTCATGGGCACGATCATCGGTTTTGTTGCAGGCTACCGCGGCGGTTGGCTGGATGAAGTCGTTATGCGTATCAACGATGTAGTCAACGCTTTCCCGAGCATCCTTCTGGCCCTGGTCTTTGTCAGCTTTTTTGGCAACGGCCTGTTCAATGTCATCCTGGCCTTGGGAATCCTGTTTATTCCGAGTTTTGCAAGAATTGCACGCAGCGAGATGCTGCGTCTCAAAGGCATGCAGTTCGTGCAAAGCGCGAAATTGGTTGGAGACAGTACGGGACGGATCATCTTTGCGCAGATCCTTCCGAACGCTTACATCAGTATTTTGAGCAGTGCGGCAGTAGGCTTTAACAACGCGGTCATTGCAGAGGCCAGCCTTTCTTATTTGGGACTTGGCGTGCAGCCGCCGGATGCATCGCTTGGCCGTATGATCAACGAGGCAGGCAATTTCCTGCTCCAGGCTCCTTGGTATGCCATCTTCCCGGGCGTTGCCATCATCGTGCTGGTCCTTGGTGTGGCGCTGATCTCTGATGGTGTAAGCAAGATCGACTAGGCGCAACCGCGTGCGGGACGCCGCAGTGAAACATAAAACTATGTTACTGGAAGTAAAAGATTTAAAAGTTGAATTTCATAGTGCTGAGAAGATAAGCTACGCAGTGCGCGGAGTTTCCTTCAACATGGAAAAAGGCGAGATCTTAGGCATCGTCGGCGAATCCGGCTCAGGCAAGAGTACGATGGGTCTGACGATGATGGGTCTGCTTCCTTCCTACGCAAAGTATTCCGGACAGGCGATCTTTGATGGAAAAGACCTGATCCCGATGACGTTCGAGCAGCTCCGCCAGTACAAAGGCGATGAGATCTCTGTTATCTTCCAGGAGCCGATGACATCGCTGAATCCGCTGCTCCGCGTTGGCAAGCAGGTAGAGGAAATGTTCTTCCTGCATGCGCATGATAAGGATGATAAAGATAATCCGAAGCGTGTTCCGCCAAAAGCAGAGCGTAAGAAAAAGGTACTGGAGATGCTGGAGGCAGTTGGGCTTACAAATTCGGAAGAAGTCTATCGCAAATATCCGCACGAACTTTCCGGCGGACAGCAGCAGCGTGCGATGATCGCGATGGCGCTGATGTGCGAGCCGCAGCTTCTGATCGCGGACGAGCCTACCACAGCATTGGATGCAGATGTACAGGATCAGATCCTGGATCTTCTGAAAGAGATCAACGAGAAAAGAGGTACGTCTATTATCTTAGTTTCTCATGACTTGCGTGTTATCCGCCGCGTCTGCCACAGGACGCTCGTTATGTATAAAGGCGAGATCGTAGAGCAGGGGACAGTAAAGGAGATCTTTGAGAATCCAAAGGATCCGTACACACAGAAACTAATCGCCGCAATCACAGATGAGACCAAGAAGAATGTAGATGTGCAGGGCGATCCGGCACTGGAAGTTAAAGATCTTTCTGTCTTCTATCTGCGCAAGTCCAACAAGATTGGCGAGAAAGCGACTAAAAAGGTGATCTGCGAGAACATGAGTTTCACCGTGAAAAAAGGTGAGATCCTGGGTCTGGTCGGAAAGAGCGGATCGGGCAAGAGCAGTATTTCCCGCGCTATCTTAGGCCTTCATAAGGACTACACGGGTGATATAATACATTATACAGAGCATCCGCAGATGATCTTCCAGGACAGCGCAGCATCGCTGAATCCGGCAAAAAAGATCGGCTGGATCTTGGAGGAACCGCTGAAAGTTATGGAAAAACGCGGTGAGATCCAGATGACAAAGAAAGAGCGGAAGCAGAAAGTCATCGAAATGCTGGAGCGTGTGGAGATCAGCGGCGATCACTATGACCGCTATCCGCGGCAGCTTTCCGGCGGGCAGAAGCAGCGTGTGAATATTGCGCTGGCCCTGATGAGCGGCAGCAAGTTTATTATCGCGGACGAGCCGGTCTCTGCATTGGACGTGACCATTCAGGAGCAGATCTTAGAGCTGCTGCTGAAACTGCAGAAGGAGCTGGATCTGTCCATGCTGTTCATCTCACACGATAAGAATGTTGTGGAGCGCGTGTGTGACCGCGTCATCCACATGGAAGACTGGCAGAAGTAGCCGGCGGAATAATTGGTTTTTGATAGATAGTCAGGAGGAACATTATGAGTATTGGTAAGGCAAAAGAATTAGGCGGATTGAAATTTAAGGAGCAGTGGGGTCCTTCCGTACTGGCAGTCCTGCTTGCCGCCGCAGCCATTATCGTTGCAACGGTTGGAGTCCTTGGCGTCGGCGGACTTATCATCTCCGGTCCGGCAGCCGTTGGTCTGATGTATGTGTATTATCAGAATATAAACGGCAAAAAGATTGTATATACAGACATGCTTCATCCGATCAAAACGAATTTCGGTGAAGTCGTATTAGGATATCTGTTGAAGATGCTTTTCGTAGTTGGACCTTTCATTCTGATCGGTTCCGCGATCGCTTCTATGGCAGGCTTCCTGTTTGTTATTCCAATTGTGGCAACCATATTTATCGTTCTTCTTGTGATTGCCGCATGCGTAGCGTTTGTTATTATCAGCCTGCATTTGATCCTGGTGGAATACATCCTGATGCGTGAAGAGGATACAAAAGGATGGGAAGCTGTTAAGCGCAGCAAACGATACATGGCCGGCAATAAAGGAAGAATGTTCGTATTTGAACTTTCCTTCATCGGATGGTGGATCCTGGTTGGCATCTTCTTCCCGCTGGCACTTTATGTGGTTCCTTATTATCTCACATCCAAACTGTACTTCCTGGGAAGCATCTATGAGGCAGGCCTGACAAAGGATAATGCACCATCTGTGCAGCTCATCAATGGAGGACCTGTGCAGTATTACGAGGCCGCACCGCAATACGAGGCAGCGGCGCAGTATGAAGCTGCACAGTTCGAGGCTGAGTCACAGTACGAGGAGGCATCGCAGTATGAAGCTGCATCGCAGTACGAGGCTGCATCGCAGTACGAAGCTGAGTCACAATATGAAGCTGTTCCTCCGCAGGAGGGCGCGTTTAAGTTTTGCGGACAGTGCGGAGCTAAGCTCCCTGCCGAGGCAAGTTTCTGCAACAAATGCGGAGCGCCGCAGTAAATAGTAGATGAATGCAAGAGGCCCCGCACGCGGGGCCTCATATTTTTAAAAGAGGAATCCCGGAAGACATGGCTGGCAGGAATAATGCGCAAGTGACTCGCCAGAGGGCTGAAGAAGACCGGAATAAGCAGGAAAAATGCGCAAGTGACTCACTTTTCCTGAAATACTGGGTCACTTGCGAAAAAAAACTGCAGAAACATAAAATATTTAATCAAGATCGGGTCACTTGCGTAAAAAAACTGCAGAAGCATAATAATGATACAGAATAATAGGAGAACATTATGGCAAGAGAGTACTGGAAACCAGGAAATATGTTAAACCCGCTGCCCGCAGTCATGGTCAGCTGCCAGCGCCCGGATGAAAAACCGAATATCATTACATTGGCATGGGTGGGAACGGTCTGTTCCAATCCGCCCATGGTCAGCATCTCTGTCAGACCGGAGCGCTACTCCTACGATATCATCGCAGAGACCAAAGAGTTTGTAATCAACCTGGTAGATGAAAAAAATGCAAGGGCGATGGATTGGTGCGGCGTTAAGAGCGGCCGCGATCATGACAAATTCAGCGAGATGCATTTCACGCCGCTTCCTTCTAAAACCATCCAGGCGCCGGGCATCAGCGAGTGTCCCGTCAGTCTGGAATGCAAGGTGAAAGAGATCCTGAAATTGGGAAGTCATGATATGTTCGTGGCGGAGATCACCGCAGTTTCGGTGGATGATTCTTACATGGATGAAAACGGCAGGTTCAACATGAATGAACTGTCTCTTGTTTCGTTCAGCCACGGAGAATATTTTGCCCCAGGCAAACGTGTGGGCAAGTTCGGATACAGCGTAGAAAAGAAAACCGCGAAAAAAAAGAAAAAGAAATAAGCGGGAACCGTTATTCTTTTACAAAGATCAGGATCCCGCGGGCAGTATCTGCAGGCTGCCGGTGAAGGGTCAATAATTCAATCTCCGGAAGATCCTGCTGTCCCCAGAATTTCGGCTCCAGACATTTTTCTGGAATGGTGAAATAAAGATGTTTATGTTCCAGAGGTTCCAGGATCAATTCCTGTGATGCCAGCTCTTTCCAGGTGTCGCCGGCTCTGCCCCAAAGAGTGACTCGAAGAGGGCATTCCCGGGTTGCATCATTGCGTACACCGCCTAAAACATTCAGCGGCTTTCCAATCTGTACCTCCTTCGAAGAGGGAATCACATCTATGTATCGGACGTTTGCTTCCGCAACCATTGCAATACCTCTTTTTCTTTCCATGTCTTTCTTTTTTCTCATTTTACGCAATAGGGAAAAAGCATGTCAATGAAAAGCACGGCTTTTCATATATTCGCAAAGGTTTTCCGGCCTTTGGCTATCAGAGATACTAAAAATAAGTTGGAAAAAAACAGCCAGAAAGTGTTAATATAATAAATAGAGTTTACAAGACGTATCTGCCTTCAATATCATTTATTTTCAGGAGATAAAAATGAAAAAAAGAATACTGCAGAAATCTGCCCTTGTTATTACAGCTTTGGTACTTGCGTCCGGGTTGCTGCTTGGACAGAGCTTTTCCGTAGCAGCGGACGAAGAAACATCTGCACAAGATGGTGTTGTCGCAGAGGAGATGGCAGCCGTTAGTGAAGCAGGATCGGAAGACAGCGGACATGACTCCTTCTCTTCGGAAATGCTCTCTGCTGCCCGCGAGCGTTTCGGGTTAAACAAACGCTCCCGTCTCCGCAGTGCAGCGCTTTCTTCATGGGAGCATTCCGGAAAGATTCTGGAATATGCTTCCATGCCATTTACCGGGAAAGCTAATATCGCAGCCTTCCACGTCGCATTCCAGGATCAGTCATTTGTGGAAGGGGATAACGAAGAAGCTCTTCAGAAAGCTATCGGCATCGATTTGGAAGGCGACAGCTATCCATCGTTGTACAGCGATCAGTATAGCAATGTATCAGGCTATTATCAGCGCGCTTCCTACGGAAAGTTGTCAATTGCCGGCGATACCTATACGTATCAGGCTAAAAAGGCAAAAGCAGAATATAAGGACAGCGTCGAGTTGTGCAAAGAAATCATGGATGAAATGGATGACGAAATAGATTTCAGCCGTTACGACGCTGATGGAGATGGGCGTATCGACTGCCTCTATTTTCATATTCCGTATGATCCGGAAGATGAATGGAACTCAACATGGTGGCCGAACTGCAGCACTTTTATCTACCAGGAGGATATGGAATACGACGGGGTCCAAGCTGCTTCCCGTGTGATCCTTAGCCGAAAATTGAATGACGAAGAAGAGGATGGCATCAGAACGCTTATCCACGAGACCGGACATGCCATGGGCTTTCCGGATTACTATTCCTTTGATAAAACGCCGGATCCTGCAGGAGGATCTAATCAGCTTACCGGCACACTTACCTTTGATATGATGGACATCAACGTAGGTGATCATAACGGTTTTTCCAAATGGCTTGCCGGCTGGCTGACGGAATCCGATGTAACGCTGGTTAATGCGAATGAGTATGGTGTCACCGCTACAAGAGGCGGGCAGAACATCGGAACGATAGAAGAAGACGGCTCTATAACGCTGGATCTTTCCAGTTATGATACAGAAACCGTTGAAGAGACCGGAGGGATCATTGTTGTTGGCAACAACGTACAAAATCCGTTCTCCAATTATTTTCTGATTCAGTATGATACATTTGCAGGCAATCAAAAGGTATATTACGGAAACGACAAGCCGCTGCCTTCCGGTGGATTCCGGGTGTTCCGCGTACAGGCGGAGCTTGATGAATACGGACAAATGAAGCGCAACAACACCTATTTTCCGCTTTACGATAAACTGATCGAACTGGTGGATCCGGATTATAAGTCAGATCATACACTTGCGATAGGTAATCACATTCCGAATGGCTTTGCGGCAGATGGGTACACCTGCATGTTCTATGGAGGCTCTTCCCTGACCCCGACCACCGGGCCGTCTACGAACTTCCGCGAAAATATCAACATTGGCTTCACCGGTATTTCAATCGAATTCCTTGAATCAGGCCCGCAGGCAGGAAAGCTGAGGATCTCCTATTCGGAAAAGGATAAACCGATAGATGAACCATTAGATATTCAGCTTATCGATGGAGCTGCTGCGCCGGGTGAGTTTAAAGTGACGCTGAAGGGGAACCGCGATCTGGTCTTTGGCATTTTTGGATCGCAGGGAGTTTCGGCTTCCGTGAAGGAGGGAGAAGAGTTCCTCGCCACAGATCCAATGCGCCAATACGACCTGGATGGTGAGACCATCACAACAACCTTCCATTTTGATACAGATATTCTGACAAAAGACCGTACGGTTGTCGTTCGCTGTAGAGAAGGAGCGTTTGATATCGGAAAGGATGACGAGTGGTCTCCTCCTTTTGAGTTTGAACTTCCAATCTCGCCTGATCTGACGGATATTTCTGAATCGGGATACATCGACGGAACCGCTGTCGAAAATAAAGGACACGTTGTTTCCGTGATTCAACAGGCGGAGGATGGCAGCTATTTCTTCTACGGATATACAGAAGGCTTCTTGCCGAGACAATCGACGGAGATATATAAATATACCTTCACAGACGCCGATCCGACCAATGTGACACAGGAACTGCTGGCAGAGGGGAGCGAGGAACGTGCCGAGGCGGTTCGTTATATCAACAGTATTTATAACCAGCCGGAAACGGAAGGCGTTGCAATCCTGCCGGAGAATGCGCAGCTTGGCGACTATCCGCAGGTTTTAGATGTCGTGAAAATCGGAGATTACTACTATGCAGCTTCCTTCCGGGAGCCGGATTACACCTTCACTGTGCCAAACCGGCTGGCGGTCAGCAAACTGGATGGTGAAGGGAATCTTTTAGAGCAGATCGTTCCGGCAGGCGATGAGATCCGGCAGGACCCGGGCACGTCGATCCGGGTGCGGATTCTTGAAGGGCCGGGCGATAAACTGGCAGTGGTTTTGTTCAATCCGTTCCAGGATAGAACGGATTATCTTACCGGTCATATGGCGACCTTTTTCTTCGACCAGGATTTAGGGATGATTTCGCGTCTGGATAATTATTCAACCGGCTGCGGCACATGGCTGCCGGATGGGCGTTATATCACCTTTGGTCAGCGTGTCACGGAGACAAGCGAAACGACAGACGCGCGCATCCCGCGGAGAGATCTGATCTGCTATGACATCACGACGGTCATTGATCCGGTGGAGTATACTGCAGAAAGTGAAGAAGGCGAAGACACGCCAATCTGGATCTCCGGTTCGGAAGAAGATCTGTTATTTGTCGCCCACAGGAGTATCGACGATGAAACAGCCTTTGAACAATTTATCGGCGTGCAGGTCGATGGAAAAGATTTAACAGAAAAGGATTATACCGCTACACGCGGCAGTGTGCATATCGCGCTGCATCCGGCATATCTGGCGACGCTTTCAGAGGGATCTCATACATTGACGATTCTGTTTGATGATGGAAAGGCAGATGTCGCATTTACGATTCAAAAAGACAAGCCGGCACCGGCTCCAGGGCCGGATACCGGAGATCATAGTCAGCCGATCCTTTGGGTTGTCATTATGGCCGCAGCTGCTTGTATTATCATAGCTACAAACAATGCTTTCATACGGAAACGGAAGGAATGATCTATACAGAATCATCGGAGAGTAGAAAATGTTTATATCCATACTGATCTTCATAGCCAGCATTGTTCCGTCCGTTCTGATCATCATTTTGCTCAGAAGACGCAGAAAAGAGGATCTGCTCTATAAAAAGAGCTGCAATTCTGCACTTATCAGGGGGTTGATCAGCGTACTTCCCATTTTGGCAGTATCAGCTGCGCTGTATATTTTGAATGCGACATTACGGCGCACTATCCTTCAAGATGTTGATGTTTTGGTATATCAGGCTCTTTATAAATTTATTGTAATTGCATTTGCGGAGGAGCTGGTAAAATACCTGGTTTTTCGAGGTCTTTTAAAGAAGAAACTGAACGCATATACATGGGCTGATGTTGTGGCGTTTATGGTGATCATCGGTACGGGCTTTGGCCTGATCGAGGATATTCCTTATGCGATCGGCGCAACCCCGATCATTATGCTGGTTCGGGGCTTTACCATGGGACACGTCGGTTACGGCTTTATCATGGGATGGTTCTATGGCAAAAAACTTTATACCGGGAAAAAGGGGTACGGGATCATTGCGTTTCTGCTTCCATTCCTCCTCCATGGTATTTACGATTACTCTTTAACACCGGAGCTGATTGCGTTCAATGATAATTTTGCTGTGGTGGCCGTCGCACTGGCCATTCTCGATCTCGTATTGCTTGCACTGATGATCCGCTTCTTTATACGCTCAAAGAAAAAAGATCGCTACAATAAGCCGCTGATAGAAATCGAGACAGACCCTGCAGCGGCGAACTCTCCTGCGGAAGGATAAATCATTTGAAAAGCCTTGCTTTTTAGGGCAAAATCATGTAAAGTAATTCATGCTGTTAATAAATAAACAGCGAATTAAATATAGTCCGTAAGACGCATGCGTCGATCGGAATAATTCGGAGAAGTACTCAAGTAGGCCGAAGAGGCGCCCCTGCTAAGGGTGTAGGTCGGGAGACCGGCGCGAGGGTTCGAATCCCTCCTTCTCCGTGGTTGAAAAAATGGCGAAAAGCTTGATTATATAGGCTTTTCGCTGTTTTTTTATTTCTGTATAATTGTGAAAAGTGATTCCAAAACAGCCATTTTTGATTCCAAAATCAATCGATCAGCGCTTTTTCCAGCTGCTCCAGCTGCTTTTCCTTCCTTGTCGTACTGAAAGTATAGGAATTGTAAGTGGTCTGCAGATCCTTGTGGCCGACCTGTTCCCGGACAAAATCCGGATCCAGTCCTTTGTTCAGCAGGTTGGAAATATATGTTTTCCGTCCTTTGTGAGGAGACCGGCATTCAATGCCCAGATCTTTACAAATACGTCGAAGTTTCAACTGGACATTCGATTCCGTAATCCCTTCAAAGAGATATGGGGACAGGACAAGCCGTTTTTTGTTGATCTCCACTGCCATATCGATAAGCTGGAATGCCTGATCCGTGACCATAATGTCCCGTGGATCACTTCCGCATTTCAGGCTGTCGAGGATCTGGAACTGCCGCTTTGACCATGTTCCATCATCATTGCGGACATCTTGGACCGATAACATCTTTGAGACTGATATCGTATGAATGTCGCGGTTACAGTCTGATTCCGTCAGCGCAAGGCATTCCCCAATTCTCATTCCGGTCAGGAAAATCAAAGGAATCGCGATATATGCCGGGTCGCAGCGATTCTTTGCCTTTGCCAGGCATACCTGTGTGATTGCGGATAATTCCTCAGGATAAAAAATCTGCGTGGAGGCAGGCTTTTTCCGCTCCTTACGGAAGATGGCAGAAGGGAATGTTGCCTGTAACGCCGTGTTCCGGTCTGTGATATCTTTCTCCATCAGGTATTTATATACCTGGCTGATGATCGCGCGGGCGTTGTTGAATCCTTTCCGTGTCAGGTCATACTTCTTGATGATTCCATATGCCCATTCCTTGATATCGGCCACAGTGAGCATTAAAAGCGGTGTGTTCAGGATCTTTTCAGCCAGCGGCTCATTCAGATAGAAACGTTTGTAATCCGTGTCCATCCTTCTTACGGAGCTTGCCCGGCTACTGGTCCGGAGCTTATATTGGATCCACTCTTCATATAATTCTTTCAAGGTGCCTACCCTGTATGTGTTTTCTTCAATCTCGTAGAAGTCATACAGGTAATCAATTAGTTCCTTTTCCGTCTTTTTGGCGACACGCTTGCGGCCATCTTCCACATGGATGTAGGTGAACCAGCGCCTGTCATTTTTGCCCTGCCAGATCCGTTGATCATGGACCAGGAGGACAGCGTTTTTCCGTTTCATGTCTTCCAAATTCCGGATGTCACCTTCGGAGATTATACCACTATTCAATAATTCATTTAAAATGATTTCTGCGTTAGACATTAAATAGCATCTCCTCAAGCTTGTTCCATTCTTCGAGAGAACGTTCTCGTTCGTCAAAATTATGGATTTTCCGATAATCAGAAGAGGATATTATCTTCTTTTGTTTATCTTTATCTGTATATATAGGAGCCGGATTCCACCCATCCAGTTGGTACGTTTTCTGTCCCTCTGTCGGGCGATTATCGTCCTTCCGGACAGGTGGAATCTGACCCACCTTCACACCCATGGCAGCATTTTCCCGGCTGTATTTCACATAGATCCGGTTCGGGTGGTTGAACCCCGTCCTCCGGGTCTCGGCAAATCCCCTCTTCTTAAGCTCCCTCAAGGCATTTTTAACCGTTGATTCTGCCATATGAGTTTCTTCTGCCAGGCTCCTGATGGAAAACTGGATAAAGACGTTTCCGTCCCTGTCTGTCCATTTGCGGCCGTCAGCTGCTTTCTGGGAAAGCATGGTCCTGGCGACCAGGAGCCCGTAGACCAGCTTGGCAGATGCCGTCAGATCCTCCCTGAGGATGGATCTCGGCACCGGGATGAAGTTGCTGATCCGGGTATTTGGTTTAAAATAAGCTGTTTCTCTTTTCATAATCTCTTTCTGCATATTTCCCCCTCTATAAGAGTTATGGGGAGAAAAATAGTCCTAGTGACCGATGTCATCCTTTATTTTTTTAAAAAGATCCTCCTACTTCCTATGAGCTGACTTTTTTTGAAAATGGTTGTTATTTTTTAGCAATTTCCTTGTATAAAATTTGTACATCGGATATTTACCCCTCTACTTATAGAAGGGGATTATTTTTTGGGCGATTTAACGCATTGTTCAAATAAAATACAAAGTTTTTCATTTTGGGGTCTGGGGTCCTCCCAGCAAGCAGCCGTGTACGTACAAAGGCGATGCTTGCGAAGAAGATACCAAGGCGTTTTACCTTTCATGTTGTTCAGTTGTTAATGTGCCGGAGAAAAAGTTCCCCTTATATCTCTATGGGGACGAAAAAAAAGGAGTTGTAAAAATTTTTTTCAAAAAATGTTAGCTGCATTCGTCCTATATATGAACTGCTGAATTTTTCTGCATTTAGTCGAAAAAAATTTTAGATTTTTGTGTACTAAATTAGTACAAAAGGCCCCTGCAGTTTCGCATGTATGGAAAACGACAAAAAAGGACAAAAAGAAAGACCTGGAATAAAAAAGAAAAAGTTTTGAAAAAGTTTGTTTATCGTTTACAATACAAAAAAGGTTGATTTTATAGTCTTTTAGGTTATTTTGCGTGTAAACAAACTCTGTAAACAAAAGGGAAAAGTATTTTAAGAAATAAGATTATAAAAAGGCAAAACAGAAGCCCCGGAGTCAGCTATGACTTCCGGGGCTTTATAGAATGATAATTCAAACAGATAAACAGCTCACCGAATAACTAAATCCGATGAGCTGTAACATAAAAATAATATCATAGAATTTTTTCATAATTTAACAAGAACACATACTGTTTTCCTCTACAAACTGGAATTTGTCATTCTATATACTACCAATTCCCCTGCGGATCCTCCTTATCCACAGGAATTGTCAC
>JAFWCK010000085.1 GCA_017536965.1 Lachnospiraceae bacterium
ATACTGATCCTGCGTGAGCGAAACGGAAATGTAAGATCCATGCAGTATTGTTCAGGACCAGCTGAAAATGAATCCTGACGCCAGTGCGCTTTTCCTGTTCTGCGGACGAAGACGGGACCGCATCAAAGCATTATTCCATGAACCGGACGGATATGTCCTTATCTACAAGCGTCTTTCAGTAGAAGGCGGATACCAATGGCCCCGGAATAAAGACGAAGTCCGGAACCTTACCTGGCGGGAGTTTGACTGGCTGATGTCCGGTATTGACATCGACCAGCCCAAGGCGATCCAGTCCGAATAAAGGTGGTTTTTTTCGGAAAAGACTATTAATTGGAAAGACGGTCTGGTATAATAGTGATATCCCGAATGAGTGAGGAACTATCATGGCCGCCAGTGCAAAAGATCTCCGGCTCCACGAGCTGAAGGACAGTATTTCACAACTGAATAAAAGGATCGATGCACTGCTCACAGCACTCGAAGCTGCCAATGCCAGGGAGGCCGAACTGCGCCGCGAAAGGGATACCCTGAAGGAGCAGGTAGACTTTCTGACAAAAAAGTTGTTTGGAAAGTCCAGCGAAAAACGCACACTCGATATCCCCGGGCAGCTGAATCTCTTCAATGAGGCTGAACAGGAACAAGGACCTGAGCCGCCGGCGGAAACAATTGTTGTTGCGGAGCATACCCGTAAGAAAAAGTCTTCTCATGCTGATACGTTCAAGGGCATGAAGGTCAACAAAGTCCTGATTCCCCTGCCAGATGAAGAGAAAGTCTGTCCGGTCTGCGGAACACAGATGGAGCGGATCGGCGAGGAATACGTCCGCCGGGAACTGGTCTTTATCCCGGCGACCTGTGAGATCAATGAGTATTATACGGAAACGTACGGCTGTCCCAGCTGTAAAGAAGGGAAAGGTGATACGGAAGCCGCTGTTTTTGCAAAGTCACAGGCCCCGGATGCCCTGATCTGCAAGAGCCCTGCTTCTTCGTCGACAGTTGCCTGGACGATGTATCAGAAGTATGCAAACGGCATGCCCCTCTACCGTCAGGAAAAGGACTGGAAACAGTACGGCGCAGCCATCAGCCGCACAACATTGGCCAACTGGATCATTTACTGTGCAGAGCACTATTTCCAGCCGGTCTATCATTATCTGCACAGACTGCTGCTGAAACGGCAGTTCGCCATGGCGGACGAGACCAGGATCCAGGTACTGAACGAGCCGGAGCGCCGGGCAGAGACCCAGTCGTTCATGTGGCTGTTCCGCAGTGGGGAAGACGGACTTCCGGTTATCATCCTGTACGGGTACACCCCTACAAGAAGCGGTGATAACGCTGCAGAATTCCTGCAGGGATTTCAGGGATACCTGGAAGCCGATGGGTATCAGGGCTACAATAAAGTTCCCGGGATCCGGCGATGTTCCTGCTGGTCACATATACGGAGATACTTTATCGACGCGGTTCCCAAAGGGAAACAGTTTGACTACAGCCAGCCGGCCGTACAGGGCGTACAGTACTGCGACCGCTTATTCCGGCTGGAGGATGCAATCAACCGGCAGGCCGGGAAAGATTACGAAAAACGCAGGCAGCTTCGTCTCGAGAAGGAGAAACCGATTCTTGAGGCTTTTTGGTCGTGGCTTGACAGTCTTCAGCCGGTACGGAACTCCAGACTGGACAAAGCAGTCACTTATATCAGGAACCGCCGGAGCACGGCAGAGACATATCTGGAAGACGGCCGATGCAGCTTTACAAACAATCTGAGCGAGAACTCACTCAGGCCCTTTACCGTAGGCCGGAAAAACTGGCTGTTCAGCAACAGTGTGGATGGCGCTCAGGCCAGTGCCATGGTTTATACGATGGTCGAAATGGCCAAAGCCCATGACCTGAACATTTATCGCTATCTGGAGTACGTGCTTCAGCAACGTCCAAATGGGGACTGGAGTGATGAGCAGCTGGCTGATCTGGTTCCGTGGAGTGAAAAACTCCAGCATCTCAAAAATTGCATGTGAATTATAGTGAATTACTCCAACTTGCAAAAGTTGGGGTAATTTTTTCACACCGCCTTATTATTAGGCGCTTACGATCGGATAGACGGCTAAACCAAAGGTCGGATGATATTTTCAATAAAAACTGTATAGTAATGATGATGGAGACGGTGCCATCTGCAACAGGTATATGCCTGCGGCAGATGGCATTTTTCGATAGGGTAGACGGTTTGATTTCCACGCCGCGTCACGGCAGCATGATATGCCGCCAGTTGTCAATCATCAAAGCAAGTGTGCCGGTGGTGGAATGGATATCCCGTTATATGGGTAAACTTCTTTCATGACCGGCTCACTATATTTGCCCAACGTACAAATTTTTCAGGCGCAGAACACTGCTTACGTTGGGCAAGGATCTCCGGATTCCGGGCAGAGGGGCTGCACCGGAAAGGGAGAATCTGATGGAGAATGTCAGAACAAATGAGAGCAGTTGCACGCCACTAACTTCAAAAATTCTTATGAAACATACGTTGCTAAGGGAACATATACCTTGCAGCTTTCTGGAGTCACCCGTTCCGATTTTCTATAATGAAAATGTAGAAATATCGAAGGGAGGTGGCGTCCGGTGAAACCGAAATTTACAAAAGAAGAGAAGAAGCTGATCGGCCGCCGCATCCGTGACGCAAGAAACGCGGAGAAACTGACGCTGGAACAACTTGCAGAAAAATGTGAATGTTCCTCCAAACATATCGGAGATGTGGAAAGAGGAACGGTCAGCGCTTCATGGCCGCTGGCAGTGAAAATCGGAAAGGCGTTGAATACTGGTGTTGACTACTATCTCGCTGACACCTCTGACCAGTATTTTGACATCCAGATTGATGTGGAGATCTCGAATATCCTGAAGGATTGCGATATGGAGACCCGAATGGCGATACGTGATACCGCCCGAAGGATTGCAGAATACGGAAAGAAAATACAGGCAAAGAATAAATAAGCGTGGTGGTAGTTGCCAATGAACACTTCTTGGCAGCCACTCATATCAAAATAAAGGATGTCCGCAGGGCTGCCGGGGTTACGACAAGGCAGTTCTGCGGGTTTTTATTATACTTTGGAATCGGTCAAAATATACGGAAATGGGGTGTTGCTATGTTGGAGAAAATCTTTTCGTTCGGGAAAGCAAAGGAAAAACAGTCCGACGACACCACCGGGAAATGCCGCACGATCACGGAGGAAGAGTATCAGCGGTATGTGTTTGAGGATGAGCTTTTCAAAATCATCGTGGAAACAGAAGCGGCCCTGCACAACATTGAAGATCCCGTAGAGATCGCGGTCGGCGTTATGAAAGCGGCCTGCAAATTCTATGGCGCTGACTGGTGCGGCATCCTGATCGCTGACCTTCGCTCGCAATTATGGCGTCCTGAAATGTGGTATGACGTGGAGACCGGCCCGATGAAAGAGACCCTTTTTCATGAGTTTGAGATGACGGAAGAATTCGTCACATGGGCTGAGCACCTGGTCAGCCAGAAACCTATGATCATCCCGGACACAGAGGCCATACGAGAGAGCAATCCGAAAGAATATGAAGCATATCAAAGACTGAAAGCTAAAGCGGTCATCGGCGTCCCCTTTGGTCAGCATCCCCTTGGATACATGGTCGTGAGGAATCCTGTCCGCAATATTTCCCAGCCCGAGCCCCTGCAGCTGGCCTGCTTTGTCGCTATGATGATGGTGCTGCAGAAGCGCCGCATTGACGCGGAACGCCGTTATATTTCCGACGTTACGCCGGAAGAGGGAAAACTCAAGATGCGTTATAACATACTTGGTCAGCACAGTATGGATATCAACGGTCAGCGGATCCGGGAACAGGACCTGGCACATCCGAACCGACGTGGATGGGTAATCCTGCTATATCTGATTCTTCACAAGGCTCCGGTCGATCAGCTGAGCATGGCGGCAGAACTCTGGCCCGATGAATCTGAAAAATCAGCGCGGGCAAACATCCGCCAGGCAATTTATCGGCTGCATAGTGATCTGGCCGTATATCATGACGCCAAGGTCATCGATGTGAAATCCGGAATGCTGGAGCTTCTGGATGATGTACATATCGTCACCGATGCGGAAGAAATGGAAAGCCTTTATCTGAAAGCAAAGTCCACAGCGACCTCAGATGAGAAGGCGGCAACTCTCAAGAAGGCTTTCGAACTGTATCAGGGACGGTTGTTTGAGCTTGGAGAGCTGGATATGGGATCCTGGTTGATTCCTTATACGACGCATTATAACCAGGTATTCATTGACATCACGAGGGAACTTCTGTCCATGCTTGGACACAGCAGGGACTATCACAGGGTTATTGAGTATGCTTCCCGCGCGCTAAGCCTCGA
>JAFWCK010000086.1 GCA_017536965.1 Lachnospiraceae bacterium
GATCAATACAGAGATCATTTGATATTTAACTTGGCAGTTTAAAAGAACTCTTCAGTGAAACGATCCGGTTAAAGACCAGTTTTCCATCCACAGAATCTTTCGGGTCCACACTGAAATATCCCTGGCGGACAAACTGGAAACGGTCATAAGGTTTTGCCTCTGCCAATGCAGGCTCCACATAACACTCCTCGCGTACGGTCAGCGAATTTGGATTGATGTTGCGCTCTTCATCTACCAGCTGCTCATACAATCTGGCTTCACACTTAGTCGCGTGGGAAGCGCTGACCCAGTGGATCGTTCCTTTGACCTTGCGTCCCTCAAATCCGGATCCGCTCTTAGTTTCCGGATCATAGGTCACATGGATCTCCGTCACCTTACCATTCTCGTCCTTCTTGTAATCTACACAGGTGACAAAGTAAGCATTCATTAAGCGCACTTCATTTCCCGGGAACAGGCGGAAATATTTTTTCGGCGGCTCCTCCATAAAATCCTCACGCTCAATGTAAAGCTCGCGGCTGAACGGGATCTTACGGCTTCCCATTTCTTCATTCTCCGGATTATTGGATGCATCCAGCCATTCGACCTGTCCTTCCGGATAATTGTCAATGATCAGCTTGATCGGATCGATAACCGCCATATAGCGCGGTGCTTTCGGCTTCAGATCTTCCCTTACGCAGTACTCCAGCATTGCATAATCGGAAGAACTCTGTGCCTTTGCCACGCCGCTCAATTCTATAAACTTCTGGATGGATTCCGGCGTAAAGCCTCTCCGGCGAAGAGCCGCGATCGTAACCAGACGTGGATCATCCCATCCGTCAACAGTGCCATCCGCCACCAGCTGCTTGATATAACGTTTGCCGGTGATGACGCCGGTCAAGTACATCTTGGCAAATTCGATCTGCCGAGGCGGCATTTCAAATCCAACATTCTGTACGACCCAGTCATACAGCGGACGATGATCTTCAAACTCCATCGTACAAATGGAATGAGTCACGCCTTCCACAGCATCCTCGATCGGATGTGCAAAGTCATACATCGGATAGATGCACCACTTATCCCCGGTCCTGTGGTGGCTGACATGAGCGACCCTGTAAATAACAGGGTCCCTCATGTTCATATTAGGTGAAGCCATGTCAATCTTCGCCCTTAATACCCTTTTTCCATCTTCGATGGCTCCACTCTTCATCTCTTCAAACAGCGCCAGGTTTTCCTCAACGCTGCGGTCGCGATAAGGACTGTTGATACCCGGTTTCTCATAGGAACCGCGGTATTCACGGATCTCATCGGCAGAAAGGTCACAAACATAAGCCTTTCCATCTTTGATCAGCTTAACAGCTGCTTCATACATCTTATCAAAGTAATCGGATGCAAAATACAGACGGTCCTCAAAATCAGCACCCAGCCATTCCACATCTGCCTTAATGGATTCCACAAACTCCACATCTTCTTTGGTCGGATTTGTGTCATCAAAACGCAGATTAAAGGTGCCGTCATACTCTTTTGCCAGACCGTAATTCAGCAGGATGGATTTCGCATGGCCGATGTGCAGATAGCCGTTCGGCTCCGGCGGGAACCGGGTCGCCACGTGATCATACACGCCCTCAGACAGATCCTTATCAATCTCATTTTCTATAAAGTTTTTCGAAACTCTGTTGTCTTCCATATTGAGAAATCCCTTTAATGCATGTAAGCCGGACGAAAAACGCCCGGCCTACCATCAGACATAAAAATATTATTTCAGGTTAGCTTTTGCAGTTTCAGCCAGCTCGGTGAATGCTGCAGCGTCATTGACTGCAAGCTCAGCGAGCATCTTCCGGTTCATTTCAACACCGGCAGTTTTCAGGCCATACATAAATTTGCTGTAGGAAAGACCATTCAGTCTTGCAGCTGCATTGATACGTGCGATCCAAAGAGAACGGAACTGACGTTTTCTCTGTTTTCTGCCTGCATATGCGCTCGTCAGAGCTCTCATAACAGACTGCTTAGCGATTCTATATTGTTTTGATCTGGCGCCTCTATAACCTTTTGCCAGCTTTAAAGTTCTGTTGTGTCTTTTCTTGGCGTTTAAACCGCCTTTAATTCTTGCCATTTCTTAATTCCTCCTTTGATCTTCGAATTCTTACAGATATGGTAAGATCTTCTTCATGTTCTTTACATTCGTGGCATCAGTCATAGTTGCTTTACGAAGGTTACGTTTTCTCTTCGTGGTCTTCTTCGTTAAGATATGGCTCTTGTAAGCTTTGTTTCTCTTCAGATTTCCGCTGGCTGTTTTTTTGAAACGTTTTGCCGCAGCTCTTTTTGTCTTAATCTTTGGCATGTCTATTCCTCCTAAAATAATTGTTTAACTGCATTCAAGTTTGGTTTATTTCTTTTTGCTCAGGAACATGACCATATTCCTGCCTTCCACCTTAGGTGCTTTATCAACGATCGCGATGTCCGCAAGAAGCTCAGCAAAGTCATCCAGCACATGTTTGCTGTCCTGCATGTGGGCCATTTCCCTGCCCCTGAAACGCAGTGCGACTTTGACTTTATCGCCTTTCTCAATGAACTTTCTGGCCGTGTTTGCCTTGGTCTTAATATCGTTCTGATCGATATTAGGGGAAAGCCTGATCTCTTTGATCTCAATGATCTTTTGTTTCTTTTTGGCTTCCTTTTCTTTCCTTGCCTGCTCATAACGGAATTTGCCGTAATCAATGATCTTGCAGACAGGCGGCTGTGCTTTTGGTGCGATCAGAACCAGATCCACACCTGCTTCATCGGCCTTTGCTCTGGCTTCCTCGATGGAAACGATACCAATCTGTTCCCCCGACTCACCAATGAGCCTGACTTCCTTTTCCCTTATTTGTTCATTAATTAAATTGTCGATAGCACACCTCCTAAGTGTCATCATACAAAAGAAATACCTGTGCCGCCTGAATCCAATAAAAAATGGATAGCGAGCAAGCTATCCACAAATGTCCAAACACACCCCTTAGGAGTGTCTGAAATATAAAACCAACGTGCGCCCATTTGCGACGAGGTGAGAGTGGATACTCTGCTTCGATTTCAAACGACTGTGATATATTAGCATCCGCATCCCTGCATGTCAACCGAAAAAGCTTATTTTTTGCGAAAAATCAAACTTTTTTATGCCAGCACTTCATCCGGTGTCAGGATCAGGTCCATCTTTTCATCATGCCCTTTTGTAGGAATATGATCATACAGCTGGAAGGCAAAACAAAGAGCGACTTTGGTAAAGTGCACTTCTTTATGATGATGCAGGTATTTATCATAAAACCCGCCGCCATATCCGATGCGGTTCATCTGGCGGTCAAAAGCCAGTCCCGGCATCAGGATCAGCACCTTGGATTCCTCCGCGATGCGGGCTTTGGAAAGGTCCAGATCACCCATTTCATCGATGCCGCAGATGGCGTCAGCCGGTTCCGGGATCCCCATGTATCCTTTGGTGCAGTCATCCGGTGATTCAATATAAATAAACTCCATAAAATCCGGAACGATCTTCCCTTTGGCGTTCTTCTTTTTTCCGGAAGCATATGTCTTTGGCACAGCAACACGTTTGCCGTCCGCCCATGCACGCTCGATGATCGGCATCGTCAGCACTTCCTCATTAAAGGACATATAAGCATAAATGCAGTCAGCCTCCTGATATGCCTTTAATGCACAGAACCGCTCCAGGAGCGCTGCAGAATAGCTTTCCACCTGCTCTTTCGTCAGCTTCTGTTTCTTTGCTGTGACCTCGTCACGAATCTCTTTTTTCTGCATATTCATGATGATCCCTCTTTCAGGTTGATATTTTAACTAACAATGTCTCCAGGCCGATACGGTCCGTGACCTCACCCATCTTGATCCGCCGGTCTGTATCGGATATTTCTTCCAGGATTGCCCGCACATCTTTCATTTTCAATCCGGCCCGCAGACAGCTTTCCGCATTCCGGATAATAAAATCTCTCTTACGCAGCATCCTGGCCACATCGATCGTCGAATACCCTTTATTCCGCAGTTCTGCCGTCTGCAGCAGGGTCCGGAACTGGATCCGGATCATAGCGAGAATATAAAACGGCGATTCCTGATTTGCCAGAAGATCGTAATACTTATCCAGGACCGTTCTGACATCCTTACGGCTCATTGCCTCCAGCATATCAAAGATCTTGGACTCGATATCTGCCAGCGTGACCGCCATAACATCATCATCGGTGACCTCTGTCCGGTTTCCGGTATAGCCGATGATCTTCTCATATTCCATGCGAAGACGGTCATAATCAACCCCCACGCGGTCCAGGATCAGAAGGATGGTGCTTTTGCGGATCTTCTTTCCGGCCTGGGCAAATCCTTTCGCCATCCAGTTGACCACATCCTCTTTTGCGTCAGCCGCGCACTCGATGACCTGTCCCTTTTCCTTGATCAGCTTGAAGATCTTTTTATTCTTAACTGCGCTTTCCTCAAAAAATGCCAGGCAGGTGCTTTCCGGAAGATCTTCCAGGATCTTGAGGAGCATTTCATCTCCACCTGATACCTTTTCCTCATCCCCGGCATCTTCTGTTTCTTTTGAAGCCTTTCCCTTGAATTTTCTGGAATTTTCCACGACGACAAGCCGTTTATCCGCAAAGAAAGGAAGCGTCACGACGCTGTCATAAACGCTCGCAAAATTGATCGAATTCCCCTCAAAGTAGGAGTAATTCATATCATTATCTCCGACGGCCGCCTTTTTCAGGCTGTCACGGTAAATACGTTTCTTATAACTCTCTTCCCCGTAAAACAGATAGACATTGGCAAGAGAATCTTTGGAAAACTGGATCACAGCCAATTATCATTTTTCCCTTCTTTTTGATCTTATTAACTATAGCGCAGAATGCCGATTATCTCAAGTTTCCCCTTGCCTAAAACATGGTTTGCACCGAAGCGATTCCCTTTCGATCTACCTTTACCTGAATCTGACCTTTCTCTGCGGTCAGATAGATCTGGGCACCGCACGCTTTCAGCCGTTCTAACACCTCCTTGTGCGGGTGGCCATATTGATTCTTTACGCCTGCAGAGATCACCGCAAGCTGCGGCGAGACCGCTTCCAGAAAAGCAGACGATGATGCATCCCGGGATCCATGATGACCCACCTTCAGCAGATCATGGTCCAAAGAAGTAAAACGATGGAGAATCTCCTGCTCCCCATCCTGTTCCAGATCTCCTGTAAATAAAGCCGAAAAGCTGCCATAGGTCAAGGACAGCACCGCACTGGCTGCATTCGCACTGGAATAGGACTTGCCGGAAGCAGGATGAAGACAGGCCAGCCTCACCTCGCCAAACGAATACGTCATCCCGGAAGAAAGGAATGTGACCGGGATTCCCCTTTCTTTGGCCGTCGTCAGCAGCATCGTCTGATTCTCATTATCTTCAAAAAATGGGAGGCAAAGATGCCGGATGCGGATGCTTCCTGCCCCGCTCTCTTCCATCAGTTCCAGCATTCCCGAAAAGTGGTCACTGTCAGTATGCGATACAAAAGCATAATCAATCTCTGAGATCCCGCAGTACTTCAGCGCGCTTTCCATCCGCCGCGTTCCGACATCCTTAATGGAAGAAGAACCACCGTCGATCAGACAGACTTCTCCGGATGGCATCTCGAGCAAAATGCCATCCCCCTGATCTACATCCAGAAATGTGATCTGCAGACCCCGATGCGGAAAACGGAGGAACAATACGAACAAAAGCAGCAGGATCCATCCGGCAAAACAGCGCCGCTTCCATTGTTCCGGCTTGTTACAAAAGAAGGATATCCCTGCCCGCTCTTTTCTGACCCACCAGCCCCATACAGCCGTACCGCCTAACAGCAGCGCGTAGAACAAAATGACCCGCGCAGCAGACGGTTTCCCTGTTATGAAGACCAGAAACGGAAGATAGTCCAGGATGCGGCATAAAATCTCCACAAAAGAAAGAAGATAGGTCCCAAGGCCGATTGCAAAGCGGGCCAGTGCCAGACTCAGTAACCCGCTGATTCCTCCCAGGATCCCGCTTCCCAGGATCAGACTCATCAAAGGGATGACCGCCAGATTCAAAAGGATGCTGAACAAACTGATCTCATAATAGACGCTCATCAGGATGGGCGCTGTCATCAGGAAAACCGAAAGGCTTGCAAAAAAAGCTTTTACAGCAGAGTTTTGAAAAGATAGTAATTTTTCCGCAGCGTGTCCGGGCAAAGCCAGGCCGAGGATAGCTCCGAAAGAAAGAAGAAATGCTGAATTGGTCAGATACAACGGATTGGTCAGCAGAAGCAGCAAACCTGCAAAAGAAAGCCCGGTAAGCAGATCAAAGGTCTTTCCCCGCATAGCTGCAGCCATACGAAGCAGGAACATCGTGGTTGCCCGGATGGCAGATGCACTTCCACCGCTTAAGATGCAAAAGAGGACCATCACACTTCCGGAAAGGATGGCTGAGACCGGAACGTAGAATTGTTTTCGCAGGATCTTAAAAAGTCCCATGCCGATCAGGGAAATATGCAGCCCGGATACCGCCAGAATATGCGCGATCCCGTTTTTCTGATATAAAGATTTCACATCCGATTCTACCTGGGATCTGTCTCCCAGCACGATGGCAGAAAAGATGCCTGCTTTTTCTGCATCCCTTTCCAGAATGCTTTGGAAAATACCCCGGATCTTCCGGCGGATATCAAAAAGCCACTGTCGTCCTGCATCGTACGAAGCATCTTCTATTTCAATCTTACCCTTTTTCTGCAGACGGAACTTACCGGAAATACCCATTGACCGGTAATAATTCTCTTCATCAAAGTTGCCTGCATTCCTGGCTTTTCCAAACCCCATGTAGGTGCTGGCAGCTTGGATCCTGTTTCCGATCCTGATCTTCGCGTCTGAAAACTGTTCTGCAGATACCGACAGGATCACAGGCCCGTAAGAAGAAACCGTCCCGCCCTCCTCACCTTTCGCATGGGAAAGAAAAAGAAGCACCTGCTTCTCTTTTTCTTCGATCTTATTCACTTTTCCAGTCAGGATCACAGCAGCATTCTGTTTTGGCATCACAGGAAGAAGATCGACCCGAAAGAGAATGATCAGAACAAAAAAGAAAGCTGCCAGAAACAAAGCTGCCAAAAAGAGCTTTCGCTGCATCATAACAAAGACAAATAGAAATAATCAGAACAGAATTATTTTTCGATCAGATCCGTATTCCGGCGCAGAACCTGTGCCAGAGAAAACGTTTTGTGCAGCATGATCTCGGATTCCCCATCCACCAGGATCTGCACACCGTTCACATACGGAAGCTCACATAAAGAGTTCACAATGGAATAGATCATCAGCTCGTCGCTGACCACCTGATTCTGCTCCAGGAAAGAAGGATCAAAATTGACATAACAGATATAATCGGTCGTCACCACACTGATCACTTTGATGTTTTTGCCAAGTGTCGGATTGGCCACGCCCTTTTCCGGACCCTCGATCAGTTTAGCCACAATATACTCCTCCAGAGATGAGTTACTGTTATCGATCGTAAACCGGTAGGTGATCGGGACAAGCTGCGTGTTTGCCTCATTGCAGAAATACAGCCTCAGATCGGTCTCCTGCTTCAGCATGCCCTCTTC
Source organism: Lachnospiraceae bacterium (assembly GCA_017536965.1). Taxonomy (GTDB): domain Bacteria; phylum Bacillota; class Clostridia; order Lachnospirales; family Lachnospiraceae; genus RGIG5612. Next base: position 7,580 of record JAFWCK010000086.1, read on the forward strand.
ATTCAGGAGGACGTTTACAAAGCGCTCCCGCGTCATGGTTCCGATGGCATTTCCTTTTCCATCAGTGACCGGTTCTCCCTCTACCGTGAATGCCACACCATCAATACCATTGATCTGGATCAGAGTCAGCACGACAGACGCACGCATCAGGATCTCACGCACGTTGGACATTTTCAGATAATTGGAATCAAAATCCAATGTGATAACACCATCTTTAATGATCATGCCATTCAGATGGACATCTCTAGGCTTCACGGAATAATATGTTGTATTCTCCGGATCATAGGTAAACATGGTATCCAAAAGCTGCTGCGCGAGATCCACCTGTTCCTTGGAAGCAGAATCTTTGATCTCCGTTTCCTGATAGATCAGATCATCCGCATCCTGATTGCAGTAATAGATCATATAGAGATCTCCCTCTGCCGCATTTCTTTTACCGCATGCGGAAAGCGAGGATAACATCCCCGTGCAAAGCAGCAGCATGATCATAATGGCGAATAATTTCTTAGCTTTTTTCATTAGTCTATTCCGGTACATGCGTCAGCGGGATCTGCATAGTAAATGTAGACCCGGCATCCACTTCACTGAATACTTTTATCGTGCCGTAATGTGCAGTAACAATACTTCTGGTAATAGCAAGACCAAGTCCGGTGCCGCCGGTTGCACGGTCCCTTGCTTTATCCACGCGGTAGAAACGGTCAAAAATATGCTCCAGACTATCTTCCGGAATACCAAAACCATTATCCTGCACTTTCACGTAGAAATAGGTTGCGTCCGCATTCAGGGAAACGTGGACCCAGCCATCATTGTTATTGTATTTGATTGCATTTCCTACCAGGTTGGAAATACACATCGAAAATTTGGTCTCATCCACTTCAGCAATGATCGGCCGATAGCTTTCAAAGACCAGTTCAATATTTTTCTCAGCAGCAAGCGGGCGAAGAAGTCTCAGCTGCGCCTCGATCAGGTCGTTGATATTGACCTGTGAGATATTCATTTCCAGACCGGTGCGGTCCATCTTGACCAAAGTCAGCAGATCGGAAATGATCAGATTCTCACGATCCAGCTCGCCGATGATATCACCCATAAACTCCTGGTACAGTTCTTCCGGAACGCCCTGCTGTCCCACCAGCGATTCGGCAAGCACCTTCATAGAGGTGATCGGCGTCTTCAACTCATGCGAGACATTGGACACAAATTCCTGGCGGGATTCTTCCAGCTGGTTGATCCGGTCCAGCATCATGTTAAAGGAATTGGAGATTGTTTCAATCTCACTGCTTCCGGACAGATTGATCCTCTCAGCTGTACCGCCTTTTCCGATATGCTCAATGGTCTCTTCGATCTTCCTAAACGGTTTGACCATCCGGTAAGACGCAAAGAACGCAAAACCAAGCAGCACCACGACCAGAATGATCACGACAGCCGCTACGACCAGACGGATCGAATCCATGGCAGTATAAATATCTGCAATGGAAGACGTTGCAAACATGACATAGCTGATGTCCTGCGAATCCGGACTTTTTATGGCCTGTGTCAGGACGAGACATTTATTTTTCTTATCCGCATACGCCTGGTTGTTTCCGTTAAAACACTTATTGACATCCGAAGAAATACACAGCTTTCCTTTGTTGATCTGATAGGTATCGCTGACGATATTAAAACTCCGGTCGATGATCTGAATACGGTTTAAAAAGACATTAGCGATCTCTTCCGCCATGTCGTCAAACTTACTGCTCATATCATTAGATTGGGCATTAATAGATTTGGAATAATAAGAACCCAGTACCGAAAACTGGGCATTGACGTTTTTCCTTCTGGTTTCGATGACCGTGCTCTCCGCTACGTTCATCACAACAAGTTCCAGAATAAGCAGCGGGATGACGCCGGCTACGATGATTATGAATAATATTCGAAAACGCAGGCTCGAAAAGAAGACCTTACTACGCTTTAAAATAGTAACCCACTCCCCACTTTGTATTTACATATTTTGGCTCTTTTGGATTCTCTTCGATTTTTTCGCGAAGTCTTCTCACATGTACATCCACTGTACGGACATCGCCCGGATACTCATATCCCCAGACGATACTCAGAAGCTGCTCTCTGCTGTAGACTTTATTCGGATTGTTAACAAGGAGTTCCAGCAAGTCAAATTCCTTGGCAGTCAGATTTACCTCTCTATCCTTGATAAACACTCTTCTGGCATCCAGATCCATGCGCAGATCATTCTTAACTATCTCGCCCGGTGCCTCGGCAAAGTTCCCGCGTCTGCTCCGGCGGAACATCGCCTTGATCCTAGCCTTTACCTCAAGAATATTAAATGGTTTGGTAATATAGTCATCTGCCCCGTATTCCAGGCCAAGGATCTTATCCATATCCCCGCCTTTTGCGGTCAGCATAATGATCGGCATATTAGAGAATTCACGGATCGCCTTGCAGACTTCAAAACCATCCATTTTGGGAAGCATGATATCCAGGAGCACGACATCATATTCACATTTCTGGGCCATGGACAATGCCTCTTCTCCGTCGTAAGCACATTCCACATCCATGCCGTCCTGCTCCAGGGAAAACTTGATTCCCTTTACGATCAGTTTCTCATCATCCACGACCAATACTTTACTCATAATCCCTATACCTTTATATAATCCTTGATCTGCTCGTAGGAACTATCTTTGATGCCAGATACATTCATGATGTCCTCGATGCTGTTAAATCTGCCTGTTTCTTCCCGGTATGCAATGATTGCCTCAGCCTTGATATCGCCGATTCCCGGCAGCTTCTTTAATTCATCCAGCGAAGCCGTATTAATGTTTACCAGACCATCATCCGCATTCTGCGGATCTTCAATGCTAAACCCTTCTGCCAGTTCTTCCTTACTCGGAATATAGATTTTTTCCCCGTCACAGACTACTTCTGCCAGATTGATCACATCGCCCGCAGCGTGTTCGGTCATTCCCCCGGCCAGTTCCACCGCTTCATGGATCCGTGCACCCTCTTCCAGATAATAGACACCCGGATGGATCACGCTGCCGCAGACATGTACGCAGACATTCGCTGCTGTCTCCGATGTGCTCTCTTCCTCGGACAGCGTTTCTGTTTCCGTGGAAAGGGCACCTTGTGCAGGCTCTGCAGGAGGCTTTTTCGTCAGATACGTAAAAAGGATCCCTGCGGCCACAAAACACAATACTGCAAGTAAAATTTTGATAATTTTTCTATTATTCATGTTCTCCTCCATCAAAAATGATAGAAAAGAACCTCTGACCCCAACAGTTTACAAAATATTAACAACTTCTGCAATACTTTTGTAACAATTATGTCAATTTTTCTTATTGATTTCCTTCTCTTCGGAACATTAAAAGATCATGAACTTTGGACTGGAACGAACTGCACTCCGCTGCCACATCTGAGCCTTTCCAGATGTTGTTCAGGAGAGTCTTAAGCTCCTTCCACATCTCTTCCGTTTCGATCAGTTTTGGAAGACTGCCGGACATCTCATACTGTGCATACACATCCGCAAAGCCTTTCTCTTTGTAAGAAAGTCTGGCGCAGCTCATATAGCCGGTTGCATCATAAATAAGGTCCGCTCTATCAAAGGTCATGAATTTCGCAAGCTGAATGACGCGTTCCAGATCAGACGTGCCCGGATTGACACAAACGCACCAGTTTGCGGAAAGAGTTTTTGTATTTAATTCTTCATTCAGTTTCGGCATCTTACAGATCACATAATCTGTTCCGTTTTTATTCAATGCCGCAATGGAACGGCAGTTCAAAATAGACATCATACTCCGTCCGAAAACAAAACTGTTTTCAGCCAGATCATACGTTGTCGTTTCCATATCCGTATGCAGGTTGGCGCTGAGTTCCTGATAGAAATATGCAGCTTCCAGCATTTCTTCGCCGTATACGTTGAACGAGTTTACATCATCCCCGTTGACGCCGCCCAGATCCAGATAAGCACCGATAAACGGATAATTGCTGATCATATCTTCAACATTGTAAAGCATGACCATATCAACCACAGATTCCGGATCCTTCACAAAGGAAGCCGACATTTCTTCGATTGCGGCAAAGGAATCCGGTTTTTCATTCAGTAAAGATTTGTTATAGACAAAAAACGCTGTATCAAAACAAAGCGGATAACCGACCAGCTTTCCGTCATACATAACAGAAGAAAGTGCATTACGGGAATAATTCCGCAGAGAGTACGTCTCCGCGTCCTCGTTCACACGGGCGACACCTCCCAAATAAGCTTCCTCCAGTTTATCCGTTCCGGTAACATACAGATCCGGCGCATCTTTTCCAACCATATTGCGGGAGTTGATCTGCTCAAAGAAATCGACCACTGGAACCAGCTGACAGTCAACACGCAGACCACAATGACGGAAGTACTCATTTTTGACGACTTCCATGTAATTTTTCAGGTCGGCATCGTAATACCATAATGTCAGATCATATTTTTCCGTGATCTCTGCCCCTGCCCTCTGCTCCGCAGAATCTGCATAACTTGGGCGAAGCGCTCTTGCGACCAGCACAACAATGGCCGATAAGACGACCATGATCAGGATACGGATCAAATAGTTTCGAATCGTTCGCTTCATGCTTCTTCTGTTACAGGTTCCTCTTCTTTTCCGGCATTCTTATCGCCAGGCTTGGTCCAGGACATAAAGTCACAGTCCGGATATCCTTCGCAGCCGTAATAACGTCTGCCTTTCTTTGTCTTCCGGACGATCAGTTCCTTGCCGCATTTCGGGCATTTTACGCCGGCTTTTTCCACGATCGACATGGTATTGCGGCACTCCGGAAATCCCGGGCATGCCAGGAATTTGCCGTGCGGTCCAAATTTGATGACCATGTTTCTGCCGCATTTATCGCAGATGACATCGGTCTCTTCATCTTTCACTTTAATCTTTGTCAGTTTGCTTCTGGCCGCATCGATGGAATCCTTCAATCCCGGATAGAACTCACGCAGGATTGCTTTCCACTCCATATCGCCTTCTTCGATCTTGTCCAGTTTATCCTCCACTTTTGCGGTAAACTGCACATCCACGATCTCCGGGAAAGCCGTGACCATGATATCATTGACCACTTTACCCAGTTCAGTAACCATCAGGTTCTTCTTATCTTTCCGTACATAACGGCGTGCCAGAATGGTCGTAATGGTTGGGGAATAGGTACTTGGACGTCCAATCCCTGCCTCCTCCATTGCCTTGACCAGTGATGCCTCCGTAAAATGAGCCGGCGGCTGTGTATAATGCTGAGAAGGATCGTACTCACAGCTGTCAATTTTCGCATCAGCAGTCAGATTTGATACGACATTATTCTTCTCTTCTTTTTCTTCATCCGCAGATGTATAGACGCTCATAAAGCCGTCAAAGATCTGCTTGGATGCATTTGCCTTAAAAATATAATCTCCGGCAGCAAACAGGATCGATGTCACCTCAAATCGCGCATTGGTCATGCGGCTGGCTACAAAGCGCTTCCAGATCAGCTGGTAGAGGCGGAAATTATCACGATCCAGTCTTGTCTTCAGCATATCCGGCACAACTGTGATATCCGTCGGACGGATGGCTTCATGCGCATCCTGCACCTTACTTCCGGATTTTCCCTGTGCGCTGGCATAGCTGACATATTCTTTGCCGTAAGTTTCACCAATGTAATCTTTAGCTGCTGCCACTGCCTCATCGGAAACACGGACAGAATCTGTACGCAGGTAAGTAATATATCCGCTTTCATACAGCTGCTGTGCGATCCGCATTGTCTTCTGCGTGGAGAAGTTCAGTGCTTTGGATGCCTCCTGCTGCAATGTAGACGTTACGAATGGAAGTGGCGCTTTCTTTTCACGAGGGGTATGCTTGATATCCTCGATCACCATCTCGTTCCCTTCCAGATGTGCCATGATCTGATCCAGTTCCTGTTTGTTATGGATATCGATCTTGCCTTTATGATCTCCAAAGAAGCGGGCAACGATCGGTTTCTTCTCCCCATGAATATGGACCAGCGCATCCAGCAGCCAGTATTCTTCCGGGACAAACCGGTCGATCTCTTCGTCGCGGTCACAGATCATACGCAGAGCAACCGACTGCACACGGCCGGCAGACAGACCTCTTTTCACTTTTTCCCATAAGATCGGGCTGATGCCGTATCCGACCAGACGGTCCAATGCTCTTCTCGCCTGCTGTGCATCCACCAGATTCATATCGATCTCTCTGGAATTCTTTAATGATGCAGCAACAGCTGATTTTGTAATTTCATTAAACGTGATACGGGCCTGTTTCTTTTCATCCAGCCCCAAGGCCTTGGCCAGATGCCAGCTGATAGCCTCTCCCTCACGGTCAGGGTCGGTTGCCAGGTAGACTTTTTTTGCTTCCTTTGCCAGACGTTTCAGCTCAGCTACCGTATCCCCTTTTCCTCTTATAGTAATATATTTCGGCTCATAATCATTTTCTACATCAATGCCTAAAGAGCTCTTAGGGAGATCCCTGATATGGCCTTTGGAAGCAACAACATCATAGCTGCTGCCAAGGTATTTTTTCACCGTTTTTACTTTGGCCGGGGACTCCACGATCACTAAATTCTTTGCCATAGATAAAATCCTCTCATGCAAACATTTTCTTACAAGTTAAACTTAATAACACTAATGTCCCCTTCCTGTCAACCGAATTTATTTTTTCAGGTTTTCACATAATATCCGGGAGAAACCTCTTTTGCTAACCCTTCCAATACAAAAAACGTGATCAGAAAAGCTGCTCTTTCCGCCTTGATCTGCGCTTTTTGTGCTATCTCTTCCAGGCTTTTGGCATCCCAGTCAAGGGCTTCATATAATTTATCTATTTCCGGATCGGAACCCCCTGTTTTTTGCACCTGCTGTTCCCTTTGATCCTCTGCAGCTTTCCCGTTTTGATTTCCTGTAAGAAGGGAAAGTACCTCTTCCGGGGTTGTAAGCATTCCTGCTCCTTCCCGGATCAGGAGATTGCAGCTTTCACTTAAGGGATCCGTCACCCGTCCCGGCAGCGCATAAACATCCTTTCCCATATCCAGTGCATATCCTACGGTCGAAAGCGTACCGCTCTGTTTTCTTGCTTCCATGACCAGAAGCAGATCACTGAGAGCAGCGATCAGACGGTTCCTGTGCGGGAACTGCCAGGCAAGGGATGGCGTTCCAGGGGGATATTCGCTCAGGATCCCCCCTCCTTTCATCAGGATCTCATAATAAAGGTCTGTATTCTCTTTTGGATAGATCACATCCACTCCGCCTCCTAAGACCACAAAGGTCTTTCCTCCGGCAGAAAGCGCACTTCTGGAACATATGGCATCGATCCCCAGCGCCATGCCGCTGATGATCTGCACGTTCCCCCTTGCCAGAACCGCGGCAAACTTTTCGGACATGGACCTTCCATAGGCCGAACATGCTCTTGCCCCTACCATGCCGCAGGTTGGTTTCTCCGATGGAACCGCACCTTTCACATAAATGCCATATGGCGCATCCTTCAGGATCAGAAGACGCTTTGGATAATCCGGGGTCTCTCTGCTTAAAAACCGGATCCCCCGTTTCTCATTTAGCTCCATAAGACGGCGGATCTCATCGATCCCGGTCCTCTTTCGGAGTTCTTCTGCCTGCTCATGGCTGATCACACTCTGCCCGTTCGTCCGTTTACTGCCTTCTGCCAGCTCAGAAAGAAACCGGTTTTTGTTCTTACCATATAAGTTGCTGATATCCTCAACCGTTTTCAGGATCCTCTCAATATCTGTCCGGTAGATTCCCTGACAGCTGCATAGGCCAAACCACATTTCTTCTCTTGTCATCATAATCTCTCCACAAATGCGTTCCTGTAAGTGAGCGCCTCCATAATATGTTCCTTCTGTATCTTCTCCATGCCGGAAAGATCGGCGATCGTTCTGGCTACTTTTAATGTCTTGTTATACCCGCGGGCCGTCATATTGTAGGTCTGGTAAGCCTTATCCAGAAGCGCTTCTGCCTCCCGGTCAAGCTGACAGTATTGTTTGATCTCCTTCGGTCCCATCTGGGAATTAAAAAGGATCCCAACCCCTGAAAAGCGCTCCTGCTGCTTTTTCTGTGCCAGAATGATCTGCCTCCTCATCTCTTCCGATGTCATTGGCCGGCCATCACTTTTCAGATCCTTAATATCCACCTTCTTTGTCCCGATACAGACATCGATCCGGTCCAGGATGGGCCCTTTTATTTTGCCAAAATACCGGCGCACATCTGCCTCCGTACAGCAGCAGAGATTCCGGTCCGGATAATACCCGCACTTACAAGGGTTCATTGCCATGACCAGCATAAAATCGGCAGGGAAAACAGTCTGCACAGATGACCTGGTGATCACCATCTGCTTTGTCTCCAGAGGGGTCCGCAATGTCTCCAGGGTCTCCTGCTTAAACTCGGCTGCTTCATCCAGAAACAGCACACCTTTATGCGCCAGCGAGATCTCACCAGGACGCGGGATCAGATACCCTCCGGCCAGAGCGGCAGATGTGATCGTATGATGCGGTGCGCGGAACGGACGGTGCGTCATCAAAGGCCCCTCTCCTAAAAGACCTGCCACGGAATAAATACGGGATAATTCCATACACTCTTCCAAAGTCAGCGGGTTTTGGATGGTTGGAATCCGTTGTGCCATCATACTTTTCCCGGACCCTGGCGGTCCTACATACAAAAGATGATGAAACCCGGCCACAGCTACCATGGTTGCGCGCTTAGCGACTTCCTGTCCCTTCACTTCACCAAAATCCACCGGATAAGCATCCTTTTCTTCCGTCAGGACATGATCCAGATCCGCGCTTTTCACATAATCTTTCTGCGGGTCTGCGATCCTTTGCAGAAGGTTCTTCAGATCTTTTGCCCCGTATACACCAATACCCGGTACCACCGCTCCTTCTTTCAGGTTTTGCTCCGGAACGATCAGCTCTTTCAGTCCTTCCTCCTTTGCCAGAAATGCGACCGGAAGGACACCCCGAACCGGATTGATCTTTCCGTCCAGACTCAGCTCTCCCAGGATCATGGTGTCTCTCAGATGAGCCGGATTCAAGATACCCATAGCCCCTAAAATGGCCAATGCGATAGGAAGATCAAATCCGGACCCGCTCTTCCTGAGATTTGCCGGAGACAGATTGATCGTGATCTTGCGGGGCGGCAGATCGATCCCTGTATTAGAGATCGCCCGCAGCACCCTCTCTTTTGCTTCCTTCACTTCTGATGAAGGAAGGCCTACCATGTAAAATCCAGGCAGTCCGCCGCTGACATCTGCCTCCACACAGATGCGTCTGGCTTCAATGCCAAGGATATCCGCACAAAAAACTCTGCAGAACATCACTGATTCCTTTTCTTTTTTCTTTACGGAAAGCCCCCGCGAACGCAGGGTCAAAGACTTTCGTAGGAGGAAGATATCATACGGAAAAACTGAAGTCAACGGAATGGAGACATATTCCAAAGATTTAACACTTTTGAAAAAACTGTTTAATCAAAATATAAAAAACTGGCAAAAAAAGCGTTCACAACTTTATCACTTTTATATTGTAGACTTTTTGCCGTCAGTCATGTAAAATAACGTGAATTATGTTTATAAAAGGAGACAGAAAATTGAGTCAGAATCGCGGTAAAACCAGAAGCGGGAAAAAGGGGCTTCCTCTCATCTTTAAAATCGTGATCACGTTCTTTATCACCATTGCCTTTGTCGTAGTGGCCATCTTAGGCGTGATCTTTGTATTAGAGAAAGGTCCTTCAGAATCCGCAAAAGTACTTTTTGTGAAATCCTGTGATGAGACCAGTGCTATGAAATGGATCCCTCACATCTTCCTGAAGGATGCAGAAGTGGAAAAGATCTTAAGCACTTCTGATATGGCAACGGTCGATGAGGGTGTCGTTACCGACTCCGATCAGATCAACGTCAACAACAGCCCTTCCCAGGAAATTGAGATCCTCGATGTAGTCGGCGGCTCATATAAAGGAAAACTGATGATCGTTCATGACCCAGCCAGAGTCTTCCTCGGAACGGTTGAAAGCTTTGGCGAGTTCCAGGGAACGGTCGTTTCCGAAATCGCAGACCGTTACGATGGTGTCGTCGGCGGTGTTAACGGCGGTGACTTCCTGGATATGGGAAGCTATTCCTACACTGCCCTTCCTCTGGGATGTATCATCTCCAGCGGTTACAATCCGGACGGCGAGGTTGTCTATGAAGATAACGGATACGATGCAAGTTATCATATCGCCGGATTTACCAGAGACAATAAGTTCTTCATGGGAAATATCACACTAAATGAAGCAATCAATACTTACGGCATTCGTGACTGTGTCTATACAGCACATAACACCGGTCCTTTCCTGGTCATGAACGGAGAAGCCCTGATCAACGAAGTTCCGGACTCTGCTACTTATGGCGGCGGCAAGAACCCGCGTACAGCAATCGGACAGCGTGCAGATGGTTCCGTCCTGCTCCTGGTCGTAGACGGACGTCAGGCAGACTCCCTGGGTGCAACATTCAAAGATCTGGCCTACATCATGCTGGAGTACGGTGCAGTCAATGCATGTGCAATGGACGGCGGTACCTCCTCACAGATGGTCTACAACGGAGAGATCTTAAATCACCCATATTCTCCGACCGGTCCTCGTAAATGTCCGACCGCATGGTTAGTTAGATAATTGGCAAATCAGTCTGAAAATACAATTAAAACAAATTAGGAAAGACAAATGGATAGAGAAAACGATTTATTAGAACAATCTGTAAATACAAGAAAGGAAGGCGCACAGGCTGCATCCTCTGCAGAACGCCGTGTCCGTCAGGTACGTCCGCGTACACCGGGAGAAGCTCCGGCACGTCCGGCTCAAAGCGCTTCTGCACGCCCATCGCAAAGCAGTGCTGCCCGTCCGGTCAGAACATCCGCAGGAGAACGCCCTGCAAGAACATCCACATCTGATCGTCCGGTCCGTTCTGCCGCACAGGCAAATACCACTGCTCCAAGAAGGACAGCCGCTGCAACGCCTAGAACAGCAAATCCTGCTCAGGTACAGGGAAGAACGCCAACGCAGGCAGCGCCTCGTAAAGTCAGACCAGAGGATGGTACCGTCCGTTCTGCTGCTCCAAAACAGGCTCAGCCGCGTCAGGCATCTCCGCGTCAGGTCACTCCGCGTCAGGCATCCGGAAGAGCCTCTTCTTCCCGTCAGTCTGTTCGCACTGCTGTAGATGGAGGCGGAAGAGGCGGTTATCCCCGCACTTCTTCACAGTCATCCGCACGCGGCGATAGAAGAAAAAAAGGCGGATTCAAGAAATTTATCCTGATCTACAGTGCTGCCCTGGCCGTGATCCTGATCGTTGGTCTGTTGATCTTCAATTCCTTTATCAAGAAATATGAAGACAATCAGCCTTCCAACGTAGCAGCCAATATTGTAAAACAGTTGAGCAGCAATCCGACTTCTTACCTGAAATCCAATTCCGACTACATCAAATGTCTGGAGAATGTGGATACGATCATCGACGAAAGTGCTGCACAGATGGATGGAAAACAACTCTCCTACATTGAGAACAGTGATTATCGTGCAGAGTCTCCGTCCTATAACATTACGGCAGACGGAACGATCGTTGCAAAGGTCACTTTAGGGAAAGATACCAAAGGTGCATTCGGCCTTCACTCCTGGAAGCTGACCGGATTAGATGTCGCTTCCTACGTGCCGAACACCCTCTCCTATACGATCCTTGTCCCGGAAGGCGCAACCATTTCCATCAACGGAACAGAATTGACGGATGCTTATAAAACAAAAGATGCAGCTATTCCTGAAACACTGCAGACCGCATCCAAATATGTATCCGTTCCGTCATTTGAAACCTATAAAGTGTCTGGCTTTGCCAACCAGCCACAAGTAGTTGCTAAAGCTGCCGATGGCTCTGACCTGGGCGTTTCCGTTACCAGCGATACCATCGTCTGCCAGTCAGCTACATCACAGGAATTCATCGATTCTGTGGATGGTCTGGTCAACAATGCGATCTCCGCATGGGGCCGTCACTTCATCAACATGGGCGGCAACTTAAGAGCTTACATCCTGGAAGACTGCGATTACTACGGCTACATCTTCGGAAGCGATACCATGGATCCGATCTACACTGCTTTCTATGAATTCGAAAGTATTGCAGATTATGACTTCACAGAAAAGAGCGCTTCCAACTACATCCGCTACAGCAGTGACTGCTTCACCGTGGATGTTAAGTATCAGATGCGTGTGGACTTCACCACCGACCGTATGAGCGATACCAACCAGAAACTGGATGCCACCTGGGTATTCATTACACAGAACGGCGGCCAGGATTGGTACATCGTAGACTGCATCTACAAGAGCTGACATCTTCCAAAAGGGAGACGCAAAAACAACTTATTCCATTTCATACTTCGGGCCTGTGAAGCAACTCTGCTCCACAGGCCCTTTTATTATGACCAGGATCAATTTTTTCAGGTCATTTTATATGACCAAGACTTTTGTTTTCTTTTTCCTGGTCATATAACCGAAGCGGGCTCTATGACCAAAATCGCGTTTTCTCTTTGTTGGTCAAAAAAAAGGCTGCCCAATAAGCAGCCTCTTTTCATCTTCTGACGGAATATTTCCCGTACTAGTCTTTTGATTTTTATTTTCCAAATACTTCCTTGGAATATGCATCGATCTCCTCAGAAACGCGCTTATAAACACCAGGGTAAATGGAAGCTGGTCCGCCCTGTGACGTGCAAGGAATGAAATAGAGCTTTCCAAATTCATCGCAGGCATAACGGACTTCGCGGATAATCTCTTCCTCTGTCCAGTCTTCATGATCAACCAGCGCGCTGTCGATGCCGCCCATGAAAGAAATCTGTTTGCCGTATTTCTCAATACATTCTTTGATGTTATTAGACCTCATAACACCCTGCCATACCGTGATCCCCAGATCGATCATATCCGGGACCAGCGTTGCAGCATAAGAATCGGAATGATGCACGATAATCTCTACGCCATGATCAAGGTAATATCCATATACCTTTTCATAGCATGGTTTGATGAACTCACGGAACATAGCCGGTGAAATAAATGTAGACTGCTGGCTGCCCCAGTCATCATGATGGAAAACAGCCTCCGGTTTCAGATATTTGCAGATCTGCTCTGCCATAATGAGCTCATACTCAGTGATCACATTCAGGATTCCCTTCAGTTCATCCGGATTGGAATAGAAATAGATCAGCGTATTCTGGATCTCGCAAAGATTATGGCTCTGCTCAAAGATGCCAGGCGCTTCCATAATCGTCAGGAATTTTTCCTTGCGGTCAACCTTTTTCGCCATATCCTGGAACTGCCACCAATCCTCATCTTTAAAATTAGTCGGAGGCATTTTAACATAGTTCTGCCACTCCTCAATATCCTGCACAACGATCTTGTCAGGAGAATGATCCGGGAATGCACCCGGGGTGTTGGCCGGCCACCTGCGTGTGACGCCCCAGGCATCAACGACCGAAGGGCCGCCCAGAGCAGGTCTAGGCTGATTGGCAGAAAACGGACTCGAAATCATTCCCAGATATTCATACTGATTGACGAAACGATCCGGATTACCGCCTTTTATAGTTTCCCAAAAATTGTCTCTAATCGATAACATATGTTCCCTCTTTCCGTTCTCCAATTCTTTGGATGATCAGCTTTTTCATGAATCAGGGTCCGGCATCACCGGACCCTGCTGCTAAACTCAAATATCAATACTGTCCGAAGATCTCTTCCGAGCACTTTCCGATCTCATCATCTATGATGGCATCCCTCTCTGGATGGAAGCAGCCCGGACCACCATAGGTAATACTTGGAATAAAGCTTCCATGCTGTCCGTATTCAAAGCAGGCTCTGCGGACCTCCGCGCGAAGCTGCTCTTCCGTTGTCTCTTCTCCGTCAAAGATCGAACTTTCAAGTCCGCCCTGGAAGGTGATCCTGTCACCGTATTTTTCGATCAGTCCCGCAATATCGTTTGTAGGAAGGGTTCCCTGCCATACATCTATATACATGTCGATCATATCAGAAACGATGTTCTCATTAAAGGAATCGGAATGATGAATGACAATAACGCCCTGATCATGAACGTATTTATATCCTTCTGTAAATGGCTTTTTAAGGATTTCCTGGAATTGTTCCTGCTTCATGAAAGGCTGTGTCTTTGCGCCCCAGTCGTCATGGAAAAGGATTGCATCCGGGTGCACATATTTTATCATCAGCTTGTAACCGTTAAGACGGTATTCTCCAAGGGCTTCTGCCAAATCAGCCAGCAGCTCCGGCTCCATAATGACATTCATGAGCGTATCCTCAAAGCCCATAAGGAAATGCATGCGTTCAAAGATTCCGGTAGGAGCAAACATAGTAAGCAGTGTATCATTCCGGTCAACCTGAGCAGCTCTTTCAAGGAAAGGACCCCAAAGTTCTTCCTGATCGCAGTTGCCAAGAAGGTCAGGAATCTTTACAACATCTTTCCACTCCTCTATATCATGAAGCACCTTGATATGAGGGTCCGGGATAGCTCCCTGTTCTCCCGCCGGCCAGAGGATCCTGGTGCCAAATCTGTCAAGCAGGGGTTCCATGCCGGGATACCTGTTCCCTCTTACATAGAAGTTTACCGGATCTCCGACGAGCATCGTCATATACTCATACTGTTTTACAAACCTGTCAGGTTTTCCGTGATGAATTGTCTCAAGAAAATTGTCTTTTTTGGATAGCATATTCTTAGTCCCCCCTGTATTTGTTTTTTGATTTGTTTTGAAATATTATCTATCCTGATCAGCTAGGTTTATTTACGCCTAAAAAAGTATAACATAAAACCGGATCTTATAAAAACCCCCATAGGTCGTTTTTTATGAAATATAATAATATTTTTTTATTTAAGAAGATCTTCCCGGATAAAGTTGGTCATATGGAATCCTTCTTTCTCCGGCAGTCCGTATTTTTCTTTTCCTAAAGCGATGCTCCGGCACAGGAATACAATGTTCCTTGCCAGGGTGCGCATGACGGATAATCCCTCATCATCTCCGGCTGCCTCGCCTTTGGCACGTCCGTGAATGCTGTTCCAGTAACGGCTGGATGCCACCGGCATGTTGCTGATCGTAAAGTACTTGTTCAGTTCATCAAAAGTAGCGGAAAGACCGCCGCGTCTTGCTACGACCACGCTGGCGCCAACCTTACCTGCCTTATCAAACGGAGTGGAATAAAACAGACGGTCCAGCAAAGAGATGATCGTACCATTTGCAGATGCAAAATAGACCGGGCTTGCAATAACAAGAGCATCCGCCTCCTCAAACTTTGGTGCGATCTCGTTGACGATGTCATCAAACACACATTTCTTGTTCTGGAAGCAGGAACCGCAGCCGATGCAGCCGCGTACATCCTTTGTCCCGATCTGCACGATCTCATAATCGACCTGTTCTGCCTCAAATATTTTAGCCATCTCTGCCAGTGCGATTGCGGTATTGCCATCTTCATGCGGAGATCCGTTGATCATTAAAACTTTCATTTGAATTCTCCTTTCTTATTTGTCAGCTGAAGGCAGAACATGCCCTCGAACGAATCTGCGAAGCATTCTGAGCGCAGAGGGCATGTTCTGACTCAGCTGATCATAAGGACTATTGAATAGTATGGTTCTTGTATTTCAACCGCGCCATAGCCCTGGAGAGCTCATTCTGCGCGATCATATATTCTCTGAAGCCTTGTTTCTGCCGCAGCTCCATCGCCGCTTTCTCAGCCGCTCTTTGCGCACGCATCTCATCGATCTCAGCAGGAAGTTCCGCTGTATCAACAAGCACCAGGACCTCGCCTTTTTCAATTTTGACCAGGCCTCTGCCAACGATCACCTGCACCAGCGTGTCACCGTTAAACTTCTCGCCGGAAGGAATGCGCAGGATCGCCTCCCCCGCAATGATCGCTCCCATCATATCCGTATGATCCGCCTGCACGCCATATAAGCCGTCAGTCAGAGGGACCATCAGACTTTCGCATGGTCCTTCATAAAAAACTCTGTCAGCTGCCAGAAAACGAAGGGGAAACTGTTTCATCAGATCTGTTCTTTCCTCATCTGCTCTGCTTTTGCTACTACATCTTCCAGGGTGCCTACGTTATAGAAGGCAGCCTCCGGATACTCATCCATTTCACCGTTTGCGATTGCAGAAAAGCCTCTGATCGTCTCACTGATCGGCACATAAACGCCTTTTAATCCGGAGAACTTCTCTGCCACATGCAAAGGCTGTGCCAGAAAACGCTGGATCCGGCGGGCACGTCCGACGATCACCTTATCCTCATCGCCCAGTTCATCCATACCTAAAATAGCGATGATGTCCTGCAGCTCACTGTACTTCTGCAGGATCTCCTGTACCAGACGAGCCGTCTCATAATGCTCCTGCCCAACAATATCAGCCTCCAGGATACGAGAACTGGATTCCAGCGGATCCACAGCCGGATAAATACCCTGTTCTGCGATCTTACGGCTTAAGACTGTGGTCGCATCCAGGTGCGAGAACGTGGTTGCCGGAGCCGGGTCTGTCAGGTCATCTGCAGGCACATAAACAGCCTGTACCGATGTAACAGAACCATTCTTCGTAGAAGTGATCCGCTCCTGCAGGGCACCCATCTCCGCAGCCAGAGTCGGCTGATAACCAACAGCAGAAGGCATACGGCCAAGCAGCGTGGAAACTTCCGATCCTGCCTGCACAAAACGGAAAATATTATCGATAAACAGAAGGATATCTTTTTTCTCGTGATCACGGAAATACTCCGCCATCGTAAGACCGGTCAGTGCCACTCGCATACGAACACCAGGCGCCTCATTCATCTGTCCGAAAACAAGTGCAGTTTTATCAAAGACGCCGCTCTCGCGCATCTCATTCCAAAGGTCGTTTCCTTCTCTGCTTCGCTCACCAACACCTGTAAAGATAGAATAACCGCCGTGTTCCATGGCGACATTGTGGATCAGCTCCTGGATCAGGACCGTCTTGCCAACACCGGCACCGCCAAACAAACCGATCTTGCCGCCCTTCGGGTAAGGTTCCAGCAGGTCGATGACTTTAATGCCGGTTTCCAGAAGTTCCACAGATGGAAGCTGCTCCGCAAAAGCAGGTGCTTTCCGATGGATCGGCCAGCGTTCTGCATCGTCCGGGATAGGTTCACCGCCGTCAATTGTATCGCCCAGCACGTTAAAAAGACGGCCTAACGTACAGGTTCCGACCGGGACTTTTACACCACTTCCGGTGGAAATGACTTCCAGTCCTCTTTTTAATCCTTCGCTTTCCGAAAGCATGATGCAGCGAACCTTGTGGCCGCCTACATGCGCTGCCACTTCCATGACTTTCTTTTCGCCATTTAATTCTACGGTCAGTGCCTCTTTGATCCTTGGCAGCTGCCCTTCAAATGTAACATCCACTACAGAACCTGCCACATCCGTGATCCTGCCTGTCATAGATTTTCCTCCTGCTTAAAATGTGCTTTATTCTTTTTCAGGCTCTTCGCGCCGGCAGAGACCTCAATGATCTCCTGCGTGATCGCGCTTTGCCTTACATGATTGTATTCCAGATTCAGTTTGTCCAGGATGTCCTGTGCATTATCCGTTGCCCGCTCCATAGCCATCATACGTGCATTCTGCTCACTGCAGTAGCTGTCGACCAGTGCAGAATAGATGTACCCGATCAGATAGTTTGGAAGGACATTGTCCAGCACTTCTTCCATGGACGGGAAGTACTCAATATCATCTCCATCCGCCGTCCGCTGTTCCTCCTGTCCCCTGAAATAACTCCGATGGACCGGAAGCAGCCGGAAAGAAAGCGTTTTCGGTTCAAACCCGTTTCCGAAATCGGTATAGATGATGTAAACCTTTTTGATCTCGTTGTTTAAGAAGCTGTCGATCAGAACTGCGCCGATCTCCCTTGCAACATCCATGGTTGGGCTCTGCGCCGCATAATGAAAGGACTCATCGACAGGATAATTGTGCTTGAGAAAATAAGCCCTGCCGTATTCCCCGACCACATAGATCACATTTTCTTTCCGCTTGTCGATGATCCGTGCCGCCTCTTTAACGATATTCTGATTGTAAGCACCTGCCAGTCCCTTATCCGCCGTAATGATCAGGTAAGCATACTTTCCTTCGATGACCGGGTCATCGTCATCATCTTCCACACCCTCCGGCAGAAAATACTGGCTGTTGACATGGTCGATCGTACGGAAAATACGCTCTAATTCCCCTTTTAAGGCCTCAAAGTAAGGCTGGGTGTTATTCAGGTCGTTCCGGGCTTTCCGCAGCTTTGTAGAGGCGATCAGATACATTGCGTTTGTGATCTTCTGCGTATCGGTGACCGAATCGATCCTTCTTTTAATATCCTTTGCGCTAGACATAGAACTTCTCGGCAAACTCCTTTGCAAAGCGGACGATGGTATCTTTGTCCGCATCCGAAAAATCGCCTTCTGCGTCGATCTTCCGGCAGATTTCCTCATGCATATTCTCAAAATCCGCAGTCAGTTCTGTCAGGAAACGATGGATGTCGTCCTGCCGGATCTTCTGCATCGCATGGGAAAGTGCAGAAACAAGCATCACGACCATCTGATGCTGACTGTAAGGATTATATTGCGGCTGGATCAGCATCTGCATCAGACCCTGTCCGTATTCCAGCTGATCTCTCGTCGCATCGTCCAGATCACTGGAGAACTGCGTGAACACTTCCATCTCACGGAACTGAGCCAGATCCAGTCTTAATGTACCGACTGCTTTTTTCATGGCTTTCGTCTGCGCGTCACCGCCGACACGGGAAACAGAAAGTCCCACGTTCACGGCCGGACGCTGACCGGAGAAGAAAAGATCACTTTCCAGATAGATCTGTCCGTCTGTAATAGAAATAATGTTAGTCGGAACATAGGCAGAAACATCACTGTCCTGTGTTTCGACGATAGGAAGCGCAGTAATACTGCCTCCGCCTTTTTCATCGCTCAAACGTGCAGAACGCTCCAGCAGACGAGAATGCAGATAAAAAACATCGCCCGGATATGCTTCCCGGCCCGGTGACCGGTCCAGAAGAAGGCTGATCGCACGGTAGGCAACAGCATGCTTGGAAAGATCGTCATAAACGATCAGAACATCCTTCCCCTGTTCCATAAAATATTCGCCCAGTGCGCAGCCCGCATAAGGGGCAATATACTGGAGCGGTCCGGCGTCGGATGCGTTTGCCGCAACGACGATCGTATGCTCCATCGCACCGTGTTTTCTTAAAGTCTCCACCAGCTGGGCCACACTGCTCGCCTTCTGTCCGATCGCGACATAAATGCAGATGCAGTTTTTCCCGTTCTGGTTGATGATGGCGTCGACCGCAATAGCCGTTTTACCAGTCTGGCGGTCGCCAATGATCAGCTCTCTCTGTCCCCTTCCGATCGGGAACATGGAGTCGATGGATAAAATACCGGTCTCTAAAGGATCCCGGACCGACTGCCTGTCGATGATGCCCGGCGCCTTTGCTTCGATCGGTTTATATGTTCTGGCACGGATATTGCCTTTCCCGTCAATCGGAAGACCCAGCGCGTCAACGACACGTCCCAGGAAAGCTTCTCCTGCCGGAATGCTGGCCGTTCTGCCGGTTCTTCTGACACTGCTTCCGGCAAGGATCTCTTCATCATCGCCGAAAATAATGCAGCCGATCAAAGACTCGGTCAAATCCAGTACCATTCCGCGGATGCCGCTTTCAAAGACCAGGATCTCGCCGTACTCTGCGTTTTCCAGACCTTTAATATGCGCGATGCCGTCACCGACTGTAATAACCGTTCCTTTTTCTGCCGGAAGTGCTTCTGCTTCCCAGTCCGTCAAAGCATTCTTGATCAGCGGGATCAGCTCTTTGCCGGCATACTTCCGCTTATCCACAGAACGGGATAGCTGTTCATAAAGTCCTTCTCTGGTCCAGTCATAGATCTTCTCGCCGACCTTCAGCTGAAAGCCGTTTACAATAGAATTATCCTGGACCCATTCCAGTGAGACATCCGGGCCGTACTCTCTATGAATAAATTCTGTAAATCTCTGTTCCTGCTCAAAAGATGGCGCTGATGCAGAAAGAAGGATTGCTTTCATCTCACTCATTGTTCTTTCCCTCAGCGGCATCTAAGAAGCTGTCGAACGCATCCGAAGTGCTCTCAAAAATAGCCCTCTTCGCTGCATCTTTCGCCAGTCTCTCAATCTCTTCGCCCGTTTCCGCTACAATGCGGTTCCGCTCATCTTCCGCCTGCTGCTGTGCTTTGGCAATGATCTGTCCAGCCTCAGCCTGTGCCTGATCCAGACGCTCTTTTGCATGTGCGGATGCCTCTTCCA